>JALZIY010000402.1 GCA_030860085.1 Bacteroidota bacterium
TTCATATAATCATCCCTATAAGTTTTTGCCAGGATGCTGGCAGCGGCTATTGAAGCATAAATAGCATCGCCTTGTATCACACATTTGTGCGGCAGCTTTTTAAAACGTCTAAAATAATTTCCATCAATTAATAAATACTGGGGTTGAGTGGGCAGGCTCTTTATGGCGATATGCATCCCCTTAACGGCCGCTTGCAGAATATTATATTTATCAATTTTTTTATTGCATAGGCTTGTTACCGCAAAGGCGATGGCTTTTTCCTGAATAACGACACGCAGTTCATAACGGTCCTTTTCAATAACCTGCTTAGAATCATTTAATAATGGATGGTAAAAATCTTTGGGTAAAATTACAGCCGCAGCAAATACAGGCCCGGCAAGGCATCCACGGCCAGCTTCATCGCAGCCGGCCTCAATCAGTTCCTGGTGAAAATAAGCTTGCAGCATTAAGATGCAATTTGAACTCTTTTCTTTTTCCTTCAAAATTTTTTATCGTCGCCTACAGGTAATTTTGCGCCATGAAAGATTTGCGTTCCTCAAAACCGGTAGCTATTTGGTTGTTAATTGGTGTGGGCATGCTTATCGTTCAAATCGTTTTAGGGGGCATTACAAGATTGACGGGTTCAGGATTATCCATTACTGAATGGGATGTAATAACCGGCACGTTGCCACCCTTAAATGAACAAAGCTGGTTAGAAGAATTTAAAAAATATCAGCAAACGTCACAATACAAAATATTAAATACAGATTTCAAACTGGTTAATTTTAAATTTATTTTTTTTTGGGAGTGGCTTCATCGTTTTTGGGCACGGTTAATTGGAGTCGTCTTTCTAATTCCATTTATTATTTTTCTTGTTCAGCGACGCTTTCGTTCAGATATGATCGGGCCATTGATCATTTTATTTTTGTTAGGTGCACTCCAAGGTGCAGTGGGGTGGATAATGGTAAAAAGCGGATTAGACGGAGATGCGATCTATGTAAAACCTACCAGGCTGGCCTTGCATTTTATTTTTGCGATGGGTCTGCTTTGTTACACTTTTTGGTTTGCTTTAAAGTTATTAGTGAAGGAAAATGATATTGTACATGCATCTTCTTTAAGAAAATTTACAGTATGGATCATTGCTTTATTGGCCTTACAACTGATTTTTGGTGCTCTGATGGCTGGTCATAAAGCGGCGGCGGCGGCACCTACCTGGCCAACCATCAATGGCAGTTTTATTCCTTCATATGTTTTTAATCGCCCTGAAGGATTTCGAAGCCTTATAGAAAATCCTGTTGTAATTCATTTTGTACACCGCATGCTGGCTTACCTGTTGGTGGTGATTATTATACTATGGAGTGTTAAGGCCTTTACAAAAAAAGCTTCGGCCTTGTTTGCACAGATAAGAATACTGCCGCTTGTATTTGTACTCCTGCAATTGGTATTAGGCATTTTTACTGTGTTAACATCTGTCAATATACGGGCCACCCGGTGGAATACATTTGAATGGATGGCACAGTTACACCAGGTGGTAGCATTACTGTTACTGCTTTCTTTAATCTTTGTTTTATTTCTGCAGCGCAAAAGATTTGTGAAACCAATAAACAGCATTGACGCGCCGGTAATTTAATAGTATTTTACAGGAAGATTTATTTGCTATATGGTTTACCTGAGAGGGATATTTTATTCGTTACCCGTACAACTATTGTTTCTTCACTTTAGAAAGTACCAGGTACTGCTTTTATTTTGGGTAATTCTTTTTAGCGTGGTCAGTGGCGCTTTAATGAAAACATTTGGTGCCAATGCCTTGTTCCTTGCGCCGGAATATTTGGGCAATGTAAATGCTATCAGTACAGGATTAATGGGCATATCCATCGGGGTTTTTATTATGTGCTGGAATATTACCACGTTTATACTTTTCAGCAGGCATTTTACTTTTTTGGCCGCCACCCAGTTTCCATTTTTGAAATACTGCATTAACAATAGTGTTATACCTATCGTGTTTCTAATTTTCTTTTTAATACATGGATATTGGTTTGCACATGACAAGGAATTAATTCCTGCTGTGGAGATCTTTTTCCTTGCCATAGGTTTTATAGCCGGATTGATTTTTATTCTTGCTATTTCATTTTTTTATTTTTTTAGTGCCGATAAAACTATTCTGCGTACTATTTTGCCCTTATTTAATAATGCAAAAAGTTATATAGCACATTTACAACCAGAGCAATCTGTTACTGCTCCCGGTTCTCTGGTGCGCACTGAATGGTTTCTTGATTCTTTATTAAGAGTAAAACGATGCCGGGATGTGTCGCATTATTCCGAAGAGTTAATGGAAAAGATTTTTAAACGTCACCACTTTGCTGCTGTTATTTGCATACTCATCGCATATATTTTTCTTATCATCATTGGTTTTTTACTTGACTATAAAGCATTTCAAATACCTGCTGCCGCCAGCATTACTCTTTTCTTTTCTATCCTTATCGGTGTCTCCGGTGCGTTTGCATATATGTTTCAAAGCTGGAGTGTGCCTGCACTGGTAGTGTTTTTACTGCTGCTAAACCTTTTATATTTATCAGAATGGATTGATCCCCGCAATAAGGCTTATGGTTTATCTTATGCAGATAATAACAGGCCACATTATAATTTAGAAAGTTTGCAACAATTGGCAAATCCATCTGCAGTAGCACAGGATAAACAAAACATGGAATCAATTTTAAATAAATGGAAACAAAAGCTGGGAGAAGATAAGCCTTTGTTAGTAGTAGTAGCTACCAGCGGGGGCGGCACCCGAAGCGCCACCTTCACCATGAATGCTTTACAAAAGTTAGACAGTATTACGAATGGAAATTTCATGAAGCAAACATTTTTAATTACCGGTGCATCCGGCGGAATGATCGGCGCCACTTATTTCCGCGAATTGTACCGGGAAAGATTACTTAAAAAAAATATTAACCTGCAATCACCAAAATATGTAGATGATATCGCCGGTGATTTATTAAACCCGACTTTTTCTTCTTTTATTGCAAGAGATGTATTTGCTCCCCAGCAATATTTTACCGTTGGTCCCTACCGCTATTTAAAAGACAGGGGTTATTCATTTGAAATTGCCCTGAATAATAATACAAGAGGTTTACTGAATAAACGCCTCCAGGATTACGTAGCTGATGAAACGGCAGCTAATATTCCGCTTATGGTTTATCATAACGTTATTACAAGGGATGGTAAAAAATTGCTGATCAGTACACAGCCCTTGCGGTTTATGATGCAACCCTCTGCTGATAGCAACCAGCTTTCCAACCAGGATGCAGTTGATTTTACCACTTTTTTTGCTAAGCAAAATCCTTTCAATCTTCGTTTGCTAACCGCCCTGCGTATGAATGCCACCTTTCCGGTAGTTTTACCTAATGTATGGCTGCCGTCTGAACCTGTTATTGACGTGATGGATGGGGGTTTACGGGATAATTATGGAGTGGAAACGGCACTTCGTTTTTTGTCTACTATGCACAGTTGGATTGAGCAAAATACACGGGGTGTTTTAATTGTTCAGATCAGGGACCGGATGGATGGAGGTTGGGAAAATCCGTATGAAACCAGCACCGTAACCGAAAATGTTGTAAAACCTTTTTTCTTGTTGCAACACAATTGGTATAAAATGATGGAGTACGCACAAAGCGACATGTCTTCTTATTTTTTAGGCAATCACAATTTCTCTGTGCAAAAAATAAATTTTCAATACACACCATATAAAGAGGAAAATAAAGCAACCCTTAATTTTCATTTAACGCAGCGGGAAAAATTAGATGTGAGCGCATCGCTTGATGGAAAGGGTAATAAGGAAAGCTTAGTTAAAGTAAAGGCACTGTTGAATGCCGTGAATAAAAAAGACACCAGCATTTTGAGTAAAAAATAAATGTTTTAGTTATTCTATAATTGGAACATGTAATTCTATTAAAAAAAACCTCGTAGAGGTTAAATATCTGTAGTAGTACATATCGCAGCAAGAGGAAATTCAACTCCGTACGGAGTTGAACAATGAAAATTCTATATTTCTATAGATATTTGTCTCCTCTGGAGACAGGATTTTTCAAAGGAAAGTAATGAATTATTATCATTCTATTGGAGGGAGGTTAGATGTTATAGGAATGAGCCTCTAATACCGTCAAAAAATTAATGAGTATATGCAAACAAAAGGCGGCTCATCTTCTTTAACTCCTGGATCCAACATTACTGGCGTCACAGTCTCAAAAGCAGTATATAGTGGCATCCTGGGATTTAATTGCTTATAAGATGAGAAACTTAATTATTCAACTTTTTCTATTTTTTACGCCGTTGCTGGTGTTTTCTTCCACCAGCAACTGAATTAAGTTAGTCCCGATGATGAAAAAGAAACCACCAATTATCAAAAGAGTCCTATAAATGCGGTTGGTGAAAAAACACCAACCTCGGCGTGCGGCGTGCTACTTTTGAGTAACACCAACGGAGGCAATAAAAAAGACACCAGCATTTTGAGTAAAAAATAAATGTTTCACTTGTTAAATGAAAGTTGAGTTTGTGTCTGATATCCTTACTTTACTAAAGAAGAACTGACTGTATTTGCCGCCTGGGAAAAAAATGCAAAAGAAAGCCCGGTACACAAATAACTACTGTATCAACCGAAAGCTTTTATGAAGCACCTCAATATTTAGGTGCTTCATTGCTTCTACAGGATCCCCATCAATATGCATAGGCGCCAAAGAAATATTTTTTATTTGCAGTGCTTCGGTTTGAAAATAAATAATGCTTGCGTTGCTGTTTGCAATCTCTTTCTCAATTAGAGTATTATAGCCCCCCACCTGCCTCATGGTTTGCAACAATACACTAAATTTATTTTGTTTGGTAACAATAACAATATCAAGTAAACCATCTGTTATACTGGCTTTTGGTGCAATGGTAACATTATTGCCAAACTGGTTACTGTTAGCAATTGAAATAAAAAAAGCCTCTGTTTCAAATTCTTCGTTTGCGATTTTTATTTTAAAAGGGTAAGGGGTAGCTGTAAAAAAATTTTTTACTGATTGTTTGATGTATGTCATTAAACCCCGGTTGGGATCATTCGCAAAATCGTGCGCTACTTGTGCATCAAAACCAAGCCCGCAAAGCATGCAGGCAAAATGATTATTGACCAAAAATGCATCTGTCAGATCAGACTTACCGTTGAAAATAATTTGTAAAGCACTACTTATATTTTTTGGGATGCCGGCGGTCAAAGCCAAACCATTCCCAGAGCCGAAAGGCAAAATGCCAAACTGCACATCCAAATTTTTAAATGCATTAACTACTCCATTAATCGTTCCATCGCCACCTGCTATTACTACATCTGTTATTTTTTTTTCTAAAACAATATCATACAAAAAAGAATAATCATTACCGGCAATAGAAGAGTGTACCATATATTCAAACCCTGCGGCTTTGGTTTTATGTTCTATTAATTGCTGTAATGACCCTTTACTTTTAGTTCCTGAAATTGGATTTATAATATATAGAATATGCCGTTTCACTAATGAAGTCGTGTAATTTTACGTATGGATCAAAATACGGGTAAATACATCATATTATTTGGAACCGTGGTTATTGTTGCTGGAATTTTAATCTTTTTTTTTCATGATAAACTGAATTGGATAGGCAGGCTGCCCGGTGATATAAGAATTGAAAAGGAAAACAGCCGGTTTTATTTTCCTATAGCTACCATGCTTTTGTTCTCTCTGTTGCTTAGTTTAATCATTTATTTAGCAAAAAAGTTCTTTTAATGAAACACCTTTCATTAGAATAGCATCTTTCATCAAAAAGTTTTTGTAAAGCTTTCCCTCAGGCTTTCTCTCCCCACCTAATTGGTTTACCTTTGCGCCTCTTAAAGCCCCCATCCTGAAGGGAGCTGTAAACAAGTTTTTAGGGAACAATTTTTTATGAATAACATTTTAGAGACACAGACAACTTCAAATAATAGCTCATTTAGCAACACCTCTTCAGGGGATGGGGGCGCCATTCGCAACATTGCCATCATTGCCCACGTTGACCACGGTAAGACCACATTAGTTGACAAAATCTTACATGCTACCAAAGTATTCCGCGATAACCAGGATGCCGGTGAACTGATAATGGATAGCAATGATCTTGAAAAAGAAAGAGGCATCACTATTTTTAGTAAGAACGCAGCAGTTCAATACAAAGGCGTAAAAATAAATGTTATAGATACTCCCGGTCACGCCGACTTTGGTGGTGAGGTAGAGCGGGTTTTAAAAATGGCAGACGGTGTTTGCCTGTTGGTAGATGCTTTTGAAGGACCAATGCCCCAGACACGTTTTGTTCTTCAAAAAGCTTTGCAACTAAACCTGAAACCAATTGTAATTATAAATAAAGTAGACAAGCCGAACTGCCGTCCGGATGAAGTACATGATGCAATATTTGAGCTTTTCTTTAACCTGGATGCAACAGAAGAACAATTGAATTTTCCAACTTATTATGGATCGGGTAAGCACGGCTGGTTCAACGACAGCCTTACACCATCAGAAGATATTACTCCATTGTTAGACGGAATCATTAAGTATGTTCCGCCTCCCAAAGTTGCCGAAGGAAGTTTGCAAATGCAGATCACTTCTCTTGATTATTCTTCTTTTTTAGGAAGAATAGCGATTGGCAGTGTAGCCCGTGGTACAATCAGAGAAAACCAACCTATAGCTTTAATGCAAGCCAATGATGTTATAAAAAAACAAAGAGTGAAAGAGCTTTATGTGTTTGAAGGCATGGGCAAAAAGAAAGTAACTGAAGTAGTTGCCGGTGATCTTTGTGCAGTAGTTGGTTTAGAAGGTTTTAATATTGGTGATACTATTGCGGATGGCGAAAACCCGGAAGCTTTAGAAGTGATAAGTGTGGATGAACCAACTATGAACATGCAGTTCTCCATCAACAACTCACCTTTTTTTGGCAGAGATGGTAAGTTTGTAACCTCCCGCCACCTGCGTGACCGCCTTATGAAGGAAACGGAAAAAAATTTAGCCCTAAGGGTTTCGGATACAGACAGCGCCGAGAGTTTTATGGTGTATGGCCGTGGTATATTACATTTAGGTATTTTAATAGAAACCATGCGCCGCGAAGGCTATGAGTTAACTATTGGTCAACCCCAGGTAATTACCAAAGATGTAGCTGGCAGAAAAAGTGAACCTTTTGAAACATTGGTAGTTGATGTGCCTCAGGAATTTGCTTCTAAAGTTATCGACATGGTTACCCGCCGCAAAGGAGAAATGCTGGTAATGGAAACCAAAGGCGATATGCAGCATTTGGAGTTTGATATTCCATCAAGGGGTTTGCTTGGTTTGCGTACGCAGATGCTAACCAATACTGCCGGTGAAGCCGTAATGAACCACCGGTTTAGCGAATACAAACCATGGAAAGGACCAATCCCCGGCCGAAGCAATGGTGTGTTGATAGCCAAAGACAATGGAGCAACTACAGGTTATTCTATGGACAAATTACAGGATAGAGGTTATTTCTTTGTTGATCCGGGTGAGGAAGTGTACAGGGGAATGATAATTGGCGAAAGCAATAAGCCGGGTGATATTGTAGTGAATGCAAATGAAGGAAAAAAATTAACCAACCACCGTGCAAGTGGTAGTGATGCAGCTACTAACATTCAGCCTAAACGCGACATGAGCCTGGAAGAATGTATGGAATATATTCAGCAGGATGAGTGTATAGAAGTTACTCCTAACAACATCCGCATGCGTAAAGTGATATTAGATGAAGATGAGCGTAAGAAAGTACAAAAGAAAATGAGCGCCGAAGCGGTATAATATCTCACAAAATCCATATCAATTTGACGGGGTTTTTTCTTTATTACCTTTGCCATTAACAATGAAAAAAGCATTTATAATATTATTTTTCATTATTTATTTTTCCGTTTTAGGTATAGAAACAGCACAAGCCCAGTGCTCTATTTGCACAAAAACCGCCCAGCAATTAGGTGAGAAACCTGCTAAAGGTTTAAATGCGGGCATCATTTACTTAATGCTTACTCCATTTGCCATTGCAGGTTTTATAGGCTATCGCTTGTGGAAGAAAAATAAGATGTTTAATCAGGAGTAATACCTTATTATGTATGACAAGCCGTTGTAAGGCTCAAACGGAGGCAGGAGTCATTGGCCGCTTTCCTCAATCAATTTCAAAAGCTAAAAATTTTTCATCCATATAATCAGCACCTAAGCATTATTCGAATATTTTTCTAAAAAAAGGTAAAGATTAAAATCGCTTGACAGTACCTCTTTAGCAATTTCATTTTTCAACTGCAGCTTGCTAATATCACTCATCCTTTTTTGCTGAATTAAATAAAAAGCTTTTTCTGCAAGTAACCAATAACGTTTATCATTGGTAGCATTTTGTTGCTGGTATTCGATAATTTTTTGAAACAATTCGTCAATCCCTTTTTGTTGAGAAGCAATAGTTTTTACAATAGCCACCTCATGTTGATGCGAATGAAAAGCCGGAGCCAGCATTAAGCGTAAATTGTTTACAAAAACATCCGCATCGGGCCGGTCACTTTTATTAACTACAAAAATATCGGCGATCTCCATTAACCCTGCTTTCATTGTTTGCACTTCATCACCACCCTCCGGCACCACCACCACTACTGTTGTATCAGCCAGGCCAACGATCTCTATTTCACTTTGCCCCACGCCTACGGTCTCCACAATAATATAATCAAATTTTGCGGCTTTTAGCAAATCAGTGATCTCTAAAATTTTTGGATGCAAGCCACCTAATGACCCACGCGTGGCCAATGAACGGATATAAACTTGCGGATGTGTGTACCAATCACTCATACGAATACGATCGCCTAACACAGCGCCCAAATTAAAAGGTGAAGATGGATCAACACATAATACAGCTACCTTTTTTCCCCGGTCAATCAATTCTTTAATTAACCCATCAACCAGCGTGCTTTTACCGGCGCCGGGTGGCCCTGTAATACCAATAATTTTTGCTACGTTATCTGTTGGTAAGGACTGCATTAGTTTCTGGTAACAAGGTTGCTCATTTTCTACAAATGAAATGCTGCGTGCCAGCGCTTTTATATCACCTTGAACTAATTGATCAAGTAATTGTTGCCACATGTAAAAAGAGATGTTGTAGGTTTATCCCGCTAAGACAGGATGTTAAATTCTAAGAAGCTGTTTAAGATTTATTTACAAAGTTTTGTATCGTATTAAAAGTTGCCGGTGAAACACCGGCAACGGTAGACCGCCGCTGTTTGTGTCTCCACAAACGGTTTAATGGTTATTAAAAATAAAAATCTTAAACAGCTTCTAACTTTTTAAAAAATTGAATTATTATAATCACAAATGTATGTTAGTTAATATACAGAAAGGTTTGCGTACCAACATCATTTTTGTTTGTTTGTTAGCTATGTTACTCAGTTTATTCGTTTCAAGATTTGCTTTATCTGTTACTATCATTTTATTTATCGCCATCACTTTATTACATCGCCATAATTTTTTACAAATAAAGCAATTCATCCAATCGCCATTTTTGTTAAGTCTCGGCTTATTGTTTTTCATCCCGTTTGCATCAGGCCTTTGGAGCAGTAATACAAAAGAATGGTTAGATATAATACGTATAAAATTGCCGCTTTTATTTTTGCCCCTTTGCTTTGCAGGCAGGTGGCAATTAAATGAAAGGCAATGGAGATGGCTCGGCTATTTTTTTCTTTTTTTAATATGGGCGGGCACCTGTTACAGCCTGGCTCACTATATACAAAATCCCAATGCCTTGCATGTAGGCTATCTTAAAGCAAAAACAATCCCAACTCCTTTAGACAATGATCATGTAAGGTTTAGCTGGCTGGCAGCTGCAGGTTTTTTATTGTGTTTATTCTTTTTGCATTTGCCTCATCAGAAAAAATATAAAATCTTCTTTGCTTTAATAGCATTGTGGCTGGCTGTTTATTTACACTTACTTGCAGCTCGTACAGGTTTATTTTCACTCTATATTATTTTATTCTTTTTCTGGCTTAGATTTTTATTTCAAAAACGAAAAAAAATTGCTTCTTTAATAGTAGCTTTTGCACTTATTTGTCTTCCCGTGCTTTCATGGTTTGCATTCCCTACTTTTCAAAACCGCATCAAGTATTTTATTTACGATTTCAGATATGTAAGGGATGAAGTTTATTTGCCGGGCGCAAATGATGGTAATCGTTTTATTTCAATCAAGGCTGGATGGGATATTTTAAAAAATAATCCCTTGGGGATAGGTGCAGGTGATATTCGACAGGCCAGTTTACACTGGTACGATGCTAATATTCCCGGGATGCTTTCAACGGATAAAATATACCCGAGCAGCGAATGGCTCATTTATGGATTAACAGCAGGTTGGATTGGTATGATTTTGTTTACGATTATCATGCTCATTCCATTTTTTATAAAAAATATTCAACACCGTTTCTATTGGTGCCTCTTGAATATTATTATTGCTTTTGGTTTTTTATTTGATCCGGGGCTTAAAGTACAGTATGGTGTTTTTCTATATGTTTTTGTAGTGCTGTGGTGGTGGAAATGGTTTAAGAATTCTGATTATATTTCTAAAACTAATTAAATGAAAAATAGATCGCTTTTTTACAAATATTCAAACTGTTTGTGCATCATATTTGTAGTGAAAAACAGCTATGACTAATTTTATTCCCATATTCCCCTTGGGTATTGTTGTGTATCCCGGCGAAAGTCTGAACCTGCATATTTTTGAACCCCGGTACAAACAACTCATAAATGAATGCCATAAGGAAAAGAAATTATTTGGCATACCTGCCATCATAAATAATCATTTACAGGACTTTGGTACTCTGGCAAGAGTCATGGAAATAATTAAGGTGCATGAGAATGGTGAAATGGATATTAAAACAGAAGGAGAAAAAGTTTTCCGCATTCTGGAAGTGATAAAAGAAATTCCTGATAAGCTCTATTGCGGTGCCATTGTCAATTATCCAACCAACCACCAAAGAGGTAATACTGCATTCATGCAACTAATTATTAGCAGCATTCGTGAGTTGCATCGCTTATTAAACATCAGCAAAGACTTTAAAAAAGCTGATGAAGAAATTACATCTTACGATGTGGCGCATCATGTTGGGCTTTCTTTACAGGAAGAATATGAATTGCTGAACCTGATGGATGAACGCCAGCGTATGGAATATTTAAAAAGACATTTAACCAAGGTGATGCCCATGGTAGCGGAGATGGAAAGGTTGAAAGAAAAAATAAAATTGAATGGCCACTTCAAGAACATAGCAAGTTTTAATTTCGATATCTAATGAAAGAAGTTGATAGTTGGCAGTTGACAGCAGAAAGTTTACAGTTGAAATTTTTTAATAAATAATTAATTAAAACAAAGCATATTGATTTAAAGAACTTTAAACGGTAAACTTTTAAACGCAGTAAACTTTCTTCCTAACACAAACGTTCATGCCCACCACCATTTGTTTAGATTTTGGCAATACAAGGTTAAAAGCTGCCCTGTTTACTAACGATCAGTTATCTGAAGTAATTCATTTACGGGAAGATGTTTTTGGACATCTTTTACAAATTATTAAACAACATCAACCACATTTCTCAATTCTTTCTTCTGTCATTAATCATTCACCTGAAGTGGAAACATTATTAGCAGGCAAAACTTATTTTCATAAACTCTCCAACCTTTCGGAACTACCCTTTACCATCCCTGTCGGTAAACCGGAAACAGTTGGAGCAGATCGCCTGGCCATTGCCGCAGCAGCCGTTCATTACTATCCAAAAAAAAACAATTTGATGATAGCACTGGGTTCATGTATCACGTACAATTTTATTAATAGCTCGCATCAATTAATTGGCGGTTCCATTTCACCCGGTATGGAAATCCGTTTTAAATCTCTAAATGATTACACAGCTAAATTGCCTCTTGTTAAAGGCGATTGGAATGTGCCGCTGATAGGGTATGATACGCTTACCAACATTCAATCTGGTGTAGTCCTTGGCATGGCTAAAGAGATTGATGGAATGGTTGATTCCTACGATGAAAAGTTCAGCAACTTTAACGCCGTTTTAACCGGGGGTAATTTACCCTTCATTGTCCCGCATTTAAAAAGGGAGATATTTGCAGACCCTGAAATATTATTTAAAGGTCTGTATGCTATTAGCCAAATCAACCATATTTAAGAGAAGAATTACACTAAGAATATTTGTTGCAACGCTTGTTATATTTTCCGGACAATTTGTTTTTGCGCAGGATAATTCCCCTTACTCCCGGTACGGTCTTGGTGACGTAGTGCCAAATACAAATATTGTTAATCGTGCTATGGGAGGCATCACTGCAGGCTATGGTGATTTTTTATCAATCAATTTTAATAACCCTGCATCTTACTCCCAGTTTCAAACCTTAATTGAAGCCAAATCTGCCAAACCAATATCAGGAAGAGTTTTGCTGGATGTAGGCGTAAATATTGAAAATCGAACACTACGCAGTCCCAACCGCCCTGAGAAATTCACCACATCAAATGCGCTTTTTTCTTACCTGCAAATTGGCGTGCCCCTGCATAAAAACTGGGGGTTAAGCTTCGGGTTAAAGCCTCTCAGTCGCATTAGTTACGAGATAACCCGCAACGAAAGACTAAAAGACCCATTTACTGGATTGCCCATTGACAGTGCCTACACTGAATTTAGTGGTAACGGTGGAAGTTATTTACCAAGTATTGGGACGGGTTTTGCCATTAAAAATTTTAGCCTCGGTGCAAATGTTGGGTATTTATTTGGCAGAAGGGAAAGCACTACCAAAAGAGCATTGATCAATGACTCGGTGTCTTATAATAATTCCAATCATACAGCACGTTCTTCATTTGGTGATCTGTTTTTTAATGCAGGCGCCCAGTATAAGATCAAAATAAGTAACACCACTTTTCTTCGTTTAGGTGCTGCCGGTCACGTCAAACAAACGTTGAAAGGTTCACAGGAAATTATTCGTGAATCATTCCTCCGCGATGCAAACACCGGCGATCAAAGATTAGATAGTGTTTTTCAAATGAGTAATATAAAAGGGGAAGTCATTTACCCCTCCAGTTATACAGTTGGTTTTGTTGTTGAACACCAAACAGCAAAAGGCGGAGGGTGGCTGTTGGGGATTGATTACGTTCAAAATAAATGGGACGACTTTCGTTTTTTTGGCATCAGGGATGCCGTACAAAATAACTCGCAGGTACGTGTGGGCGGGCAGTTTCGTCCTGAACCAGGTCGTAGCTATACAAGCAATATTGTTTATCGTGCCGGCTTCTTTGCAGGTGCTGATTATATAAATGCAGGAGGCGAGTTACCACAATTTGGAACCTCCTTTGGTGTGGGTTTACCTATTGCCAGTTATAGTCTTATAAGCCGCGGGCAGGCCAGCATTATTAATGTAACGCTGGAATATAATAAGCGTGGTAATAATGATAATTTGCTTAAAGAAAACATTTTTCGTTTTTCGGTTGGTTTAAACTTCAGCGATCTTTGGTTTAACAAACGTAAATATGATTAAACGTCGTCAAATACATTTTATGGTACAGGCAGCCCTTTTAATTGGCTGCCTGTTCTTTTTAGGATGTGAAAACGATGAAGAAACGATCAATGCATGGACGGAAAAAAAAGAAATGGTAGAACGGGCAACAGATATTGTAAGCTTATTTAGCCAGGAAGGCAACATGCGGGCAAGGTTGAAAGCGCCACTTATGTTACGTTACCAGGCAGACACTATTGCTGTGGAGTTTCCTAAAACGCTGCATGTTGAGTTTTTTGATTCTGCCACCAGTGTTGAAAGCTGGCTCGATGCCAATTATGGAAAATATTTTGAAACCTTCAACAAGGTTGTTTTGCGTGATAATGTAAGGGTCATTAATATAGCCGGCGACACGCTGACTACTTCTGAGCTTTGGTGGGATCAAAATCAACAACAATTTTATACAGATTCCGTTGTGCGTATCACAGGTAGGGATAAACGCATACGGGGAGGGAAAGGTTTAGTGGCTTCCCAGGATTTAAACGAGATAACTATAAGATTTCCAACAGGTACATTGCTGATGAGCAGTGATGC
>JALZIY010000141.1 GCA_030860085.1 Bacteroidota bacterium
TAAAAATATTCAAACCTGTTGCTTTAAAGCGTGGAAAAAAATTAAATGAATTTTTCCTGGGCATTCACAGTGCTTTTACATTTACTGCAAAGTTTTTTAAAGAAGTATTTAAACGTCCTTTTCAGATAAAAGAAGTCATCAGGCAATGCTACGAGGTAGGCTATAAATCATTACCGCTAATAACACTTACAGGATTCATTACTGGTCTTGTTTTTACAAAGCAGTCACGCCCTTCACTTGCGGACTTTGGCGCTACCTCGTGGCTGCCTTCTCTTGTGTCAATAGCTATTATGCGGGCGCTTGCGCCGTTGGTTACAGCACTGATCTGCGCCGGTAAAGTAGGTTCAAATATTGGTGCTGAGTTGGGTTCAATGAAAGTTACTGAACAAATTGATGCTATGGAAGTATCTGCAATCAACCCATTCAAATACCTGGTGGTTACCCGTGTACTGGCTACTACATTCATGTTACCTCTATTGATGTTTTATACTGCTTTTGTAGCCATGATGGGTTCCTTTCTTGATGTGCACGCTAACGAGCAAACCAGTTTCATCACTTTTTTCGAAAATGCTTTTTCTACCATTACCTTCCTTGATTATTTCACTTCTATTACCAAAGGAATTGTATTTGGATTCACAATAGGGATCGTTAGTTGCTATAAAGGGTTTCATGCCAGTCAGGGTACTATGGGTGTGGGTATAGCCGCCAATTCATCTGTTGTTGTTTCAATGTTTTTGATCTTTATAGAAGAAGTTATTATTGTGCAGATTTCTAATTACATACGGGGCTAAATGATGGAAGAAAATCAAGCAGTTCCTGCAAATAACAAATCAAAGGTGATCTCTATACAGGAGTTGTATAAATCATTTGGCGATAATCATGTATTGAGAGGCGTCAGCTTAGACCTTCATAAAGGCGAAAATGTAGCGGTATTAGGGCGCTCGGGAACGGGTAAGTCAGTTTTGATAAAGATCATTGCCGGCCTGCTTAAACCCGACAAAGGAGTGGTTAATGTATTGGGTGAAGATGTAGCAGGACTTACTGATGTCGATTTGAGAACACTTAGATTGAAGCTGGGTTTCTCATTTCAGAGCAGTGCATTGTATGATAGTATGACGGTAGGGGAAAATCTTGAATTTCCCCTGGTACAGAATTCTAAAAAACTGGGCAGAAAGCAAATAGATGAAGCAATTAATACGGTGCTGGAAGGGGTAGGGTTATTGCAAACTATTAACCAGATGCCTTCTGAACTTTCCGGTGGACAAAGAAAGCGTGTCGGCATAGCACGAACACTCATTTTACAACCTGAAATTATGTTGTACGATGAACCTACGGCTGGCTTAGACCCTACTACCAGTTTTGAAATAAATGATCTTATCAAAGAAGTGCAGGAAAAATATCATACCTCTTCCATCATCATCACGCATGATCTCACTTGTGCCAAATCAACCGGTGACCGCGTTGCGGTATTGTTAGATGGACAGTTTGTAAAACAAGGTAGTTTTGAAGATGTATTCGCTTCAGATGATCCCAGGATAAAAAGTTTTTTTGATTACAATTTTATACAACATTAAATGAAAATATATAGTAGCAGGAAAGCAGTGACCGTAGGTGTCTTCATCTTTATCGGGCTAGCCATTTTTATTGCCGGTATATTCACATTAGGAGGTCAGAAAAAAACCTTTGAAAAAAAGATAGAGATAAGGGCTCTTTTTACTGATGTTGGTGGCTTGCAGGAAGGAAATAATGTTTGGTTTTCCGGAGTAAAAGTGGGGACTGTAAAAAAAATAGATATAATTGGAAGCGCCCGGGTAGAGGTGTTAATGAGTATCGAAAGTAAGGTGCATAAATTTGTAAAAAAAGATGCCAAAGCCAAGATCAGTTCGGAAGGGTTTATTGGCAATAAAATCGTTGTAATTTATGCAGGTAGTCCGCAGTCGGCTATGGTGGAAGATAATGATTTGCTCACCGTGGAAAGTGGGTTGAACACAGATGAGATATTGGCAACTTTCCAGGAAAATAATAAAAACCTGCTCGATATCACTGGCGACATAAAACTGCTAACAGAACAATTGTCGAGTGGTAAGGGTACCCTCGGTAAACTATTAATGGACGAAAGCCTTATGCGCAATATGCAAACCGCCGCCATTGGTTTAAAACAGGCATCGGCAAATGCCCAACAACTCACTGCAAATATTAACAGCTATACTTCCCGACTTCAATCCGAAGGTTCGCTGACTAACGACCTTATAACAGACACTTCCATTTTCAGAGGAATGCAGGCAACGGTTTTGCAATTGCAACAAGCTGCAAAAACCGCTAATGAAGTGACAGAAAATATAAAACTGGCCAGCAGCAATATTCAAGAGGTAAGCAATAATTTAAAAAATGCCAAATCACCGGTTGGTGTTTTATTGAATGACCAACAGGCAGGCGAAAATTTAAAAACCACCTTAGAGAATCTGCAGTTGGGTACAAAAAAACTTGATGAAAATATGGAAGCCTTGCAACACAACTTTCTATTGAGAGGGTTTTTCAAAAAGAAAGCCAGGAATGAAGAAAAAAAATCTTCTGAACAATGATGATGATTATTTCTAAATTCCGCAAGCTAAAAAAAGCTAATAAGCCAAAACCCCTGTCACAAAAAAGTTTCAGGGGTTTACAGCGTTAGAGGGTTTTCCCCACCTGTCGCAAGTATGCAGAAAGGCCAATATGCGCTGCGTTCTTGTGACTTACTTTAAC
>JALZIY010000179.1 GCA_030860085.1 Bacteroidota bacterium
CAATAATGCATAAAGTTATTGACAGTTGTGGATTACAGAATTATTCAGCAGACCCTAGATAATAGCTCGCAAAACTTTTCCTTTTTCCCGTTTAAACAACGGTTATCTGGCCTTTATTTTTAACTTCACCATTCCATATTCCTTGTTCATCTGTTCATCTGTTCATCTGTTCTTTTGTACCCCACCCCCACTTCAAAAATTTCGGCATAGCTCTTCCCCAGGTAAATACATCATGCCTGCCATCTTCGAAATTAATGTATTCAATGTCTGAGCCTTCGTTGTATCCTAATGCCTTTAGCTCGCTGATCAGCGCAAGCGTATCATCAATAGAGTCAATAATTCCATTGCCATTCCTGTCAGCTTTTTCGTCTAAAGATCCTGTGGCAAAGTAAAATCTTTGTCCTCCGTAATATTCTCCATCGCGTACTTGTTGGTGCATAATGCGGTCAGTTTCTTCATTATAACCCTCTCGCAGATCTTTTGTTCGCCACCAAAGTGAGCCGGAAAAAACGCCTGCAATAGAAAACAGGTTTGGATAATTCCATGCCATGTCAATAGCTGCTAATCCTCCAAGAGAGAATCCGGCAATTGCCATTTGCTTAAATGATTCAATTAAATACTGCGTATGTACATATGGCAAAAGCTCCTCTAATACAAATTGATTGTAAGCAGCAGCTTTTGCTCCTCTATTTTTATAGTCCAGTATTTTAGCTGTACCGTATTCTAACCTACGATCTTTACCGGCATGAATACCGACACACAGCAATGGGCTAATATGATTATTGACCATCATTTCATCCAGCATCTTATCAAATTGCATTTTTGGCAAATCCTGACCGTCATTTATTAGCAACAATGAAAGGCCTGATGGTTCATTTATATTTTTAGGCAAATAAAAATCAACGATTACCTCTCTGCCTAAAAATGAAGAAGTCATTATTTTTTGCTCCATTAATACCGCAGCCAACACATTTTCCATAGCCGGCAAAAATAATCCGTTCGGTGATACATAGATAATTACTGTTGAAAATCTTTCGCCTGTTGGTGGAGAACAGCAACACGGGCGGCTGCCGCAGGCAGCGTCCCCATTACCCACAATTATATTTGCTAAACGAAAATTTAGAATATACAGGAATGAATAAAGTGTATCTGCTGAAAATTTTTTTTAGCGTTAAATTTAGTTGTACATTAAATCATCTTTTATTTAAATAAATAACATGAAAAAAATAGGCGTCTTGTTTGGCCAGGAACGAAGTTTTCCAATGGCCTTTATTGAAAAGATCAACAGTAAAGGAATAGAAGATATACAGGCCGAACCAGTTCGGATAGACAAGTCAATGCAGGGCGAAGACAGTGGTTATGCTGTTATATTCGACCGCATTTCCCAGGATGTGCCTTTTTACCGTACCTGGTTAAAAAATGCAGCATTAACAGGGGCTGCTGTTATCAACAATCCTTTTTGGTGGAGTGCTGATGAAAAATATTTCAATAATTGTTTAATGACAAAAATTGGCGTGCCTGTACCAAAAACGGTGATTCTACCCTCTTACGAACTACCTACCGATACAAAAGATGAATCATTTGCCAATCTTGCTTATCCATTAGATTGGGACAGCATTTTTAATTACATAGGTTTTCCTGCCTACATGAAACCATTTGCAGGCGGCGGCTGGAAAAATGTGTATAAACTTCACGACAAGGAAGACTTTTTTGAAAAGCATGCTGAAACAGAACAACTGGTTATGATGTTGCAGGAAGAAATTGTTTTTACAGAATATTACCGCTGCTATTGCATTGGTCGCAAACATGTACGCATTATGTCTTACGAGCCACGCAACCCACACCACTTGCGTTATTCAGCAGATTTTAAACCAAGTGCCGAACGCTTAAAACAAATGGAAGATATAGTATTGCGGATCAATAATTATTTAGGGTATGATTTTAACACCGTAGAACTTGCTATCCGTGATGGTGTGCCTTTCGCTATTGATTTTTGTAACCCTGCCCCCGATGCAGAACGCACAAGTGTGGGAGAAGAAAATTTTGAATGGGTGGTTGAAAATGCCGCAAACTATGCTATTGAATTGGCCATGGAACAAAAAGAAAATAAAACGACATTGCATTGGGGAGAGTTTGTACAGCGAACTGCTAAGGGGCAACTTCTAACATAAATAGCATCATGTTCACAATTTACAACGAAGAAGAGAACAAGTTTCAGTTAGTGGAAGAGCCTGATCCCTCCCTCAGTTATACCTATGCAGATTATCTGCAATGGAAATTTGAGGAACGTGTTGAATTGATTAAGGGAAGGATTTTTAAAATGAGTCCTGCGCCCAATCCAAAACACCAGCAGGTTTCCATTAAACTATCATCCCGGATATTTAATCTTCTTGAAGGAAAAAATTGCCAGGTATATGCCGCTCCTTTTGATATAAGGCTGCCTGTAAAGAATAGAAAAAGAGATAATGAAATAACCAACGTAGTACAGCCTGACATTTGCATTATTTGCGATGAACTGAAAATTGATGAACGTGGTTGTTGCGGTGCCCCCGATCTTGTTATTGAAATTCTATCTCCGGGAAATACAAAAAAAGAAGTAAAGATAAAATTTGAATTATACGAAGAAGCTGGTGTAAAAGAATATTGGATTGTTTATCCGGCTGAAGAAAATATCGCGGTTTTTCTTTTGAGTGAAAATGGAAAATTTAATGGCGCAAAGATATATGCAGCAGGGGATCATATTGAGAGTACTATTAAGGGATTAAGTATTAATGTAAACGACATTTTCACCAAATAAACATCAGTCGTCAAGACAATCGTGTATTAGAAGAAATACTTTCAGCAATCCTACGATAGCTGTAATATTAAAAGACAAATTACTTATTCACTGTCAACGTAATAACGTAACGTTGAACTTCAAACCTTAAACTTTAACTTCCAATGGCGCAAATTAATTACAAACATTTCACATTAGGCGTTGAAGAAGAATATATGGTAATGGACCCAACCACAAGGGAATTAAAAAGCCATGAACAACGCATTGTACAAGAGGGACAGAAAATCATTAAGGATAAAGTAAAAGCAGAAATGCACCAGGCAGTAGTTGAAGTGGGTACTGACATTTGCCAGAATGTTGATGAAGCATATCAGGACATTAGCATTTTGCGTAAAACAATTTCTGAAATTGCCACCAGTCTTGGTTTTTCTATGGGTGCTGCCGGTACGCATCCTTTCAGCCATTGGGAAAGCCAGTTAATAACCGATCACGCACGGTACAATGAAATAGTAAATGAATTGCAGGAAGCCGCCCGCAGCAATTTAATTTTTGGATTGCATGTGCATGTGGGAATGGAAACAAGAGAGATGGCAAATCATATTGCCAATTCTACCCGCTACTTTTTACCGCATATTTATGCGCTCAGTACCAACTCTCCTTTTTGGGAAGGAAGATTAACAGGCTATAAATCTTTTCGTACAAAAGTGTTTGATAAATTTCCACGCACTGGCATTCCGGAAAGTTTTGAGAGTATAGAAGCGTATGACAATTATATCAAGATTTTAATGAAGACCAATTGCATTGATAATGCAAAAAAAATATGGTGGGATCTTCGTGTGCACCCATTTTTTAATACTGTTGAATTCAGGATTTGTGACGTGCCATTAACTATTGATGAAACAATTGCTATTGCAGCCCTCTTCCAGGCTGTTTGTGTAAAGATTTATAAACTGAGATTACAAAACCTGAATTTTATTCAATATCCAAGGCCGTTGATTAATGAAAATAAATGGCGGGCAGGGCGCTATGGCATAGATGGCTACCTGATTGATTTTGGTAAGGAAGA
>JALZIY010000408.1 GCA_030860085.1 Bacteroidota bacterium
GTGGTGGAACGAAGCAGCATTTTGCAGATGTATTTGAAATAGCAAGTGCAGATGCAGCCCTTGCCGCCAGTGTTTTTCATTTTAAAGAAATTGAAATACCTGGGTTAAAAGCATTTTTGCTAAAGAAAAATATTGCTATAAGAATTTGACCCTTCGGCAAGCTCAGAGTGACAGCAGATGTTATGAATATTAAGGTGTTGTCGGCTGAACTTGCCGAAGCCTCCTCAAGGATTTTTTCACTTTGTGTTCTGTCATCCCGAAGAATGAGGGATCTCAAAAACTTACAATAAATTTCTAATTGCATTGGCAATGATTACTGCAAAATGCTGAAAAGAATTACAGAACGTATAAGTGTGTGACACAACAATCGATCATAGTAGCAATGCAGTTGACTACATAATAATAAATTTGCAATAATGAAAGTAGATTTTAAGAAATATGCTGATGGATTGGTACCGGCTGTAGTGCAGGATTTTACTACTCAAAAAGTGCTGATGCTAGGGTTTATGAATGAAGAGGCATTAAAAAAAACCGAAGAAACCGGCCTGGTTACTTTTTATAGCAGAACTAAAAAAAGATTGTGGACAAAAGGAGAAGAGAGTGGCAATCATTTACAATTAAAACAAATGTTGATAGATTGTGATAATGATACCCTCCTTATTAAAGCTGAACCATCCGGCCCTGTTTGCCACACCGGCGCAGATACTTGCTGGAGCGAGAAAAATTACAAGGAAGATTTTTTATATTATTTAGAACATATCATTGAATTGCGAAAGAATGGAAATGACGAAACCTCTTACGTAAAAACACTATTAAGCAAAGGCATAAATAAAATAGCGCAGAAAGTGGGGGAGGAAGCAGTGGAATTAGTGATTGAAGCAAAAGACGTTAACAGGGCGTTATTTTTGGGTGAAGCCGCTGATCTTTTGTTTCATTATTTATTATTATTGCAAGCGAAAGATTGTTCGCTGACAGATGTTGTAACAGTGCTGCAGCAACGGCATCAACCTAAATAATATGAAGAATATTCTTTTTATACTTCTTTTTTTCCCCACTTCTTTATTTGCACAAACGAATGGGTTTGTTATTTCAGGAAAAATTGATGGATTGGTTGATGGTATCGAAGTAAAAATTACTTCTACTCAGCAGGATAAACAATTAGTTGCAAAATCTGTTGTAAAAGCAGGCGCCTTCACCATTGCCGGGCAAGTGCCTGAACCAGGATTATATTGGTTAGAAGTGGGGAAGGAGCTACCACAACATATTTATTTAGAGAATAGTGCTATAAAAGTTACAGGTTCTAAAAAAGACTTAAGCAATATGAAAGTTGAAGGTTCAAAATCGCATAAGGATTTTGAAATTTTCCGCACTGTATTTAATCCTCTGGTTGGGGAATTGAACGCCGCTGCTGCGCAAGTAAACGAGGCAAAGGATGAAAAAAAGAGGGAGACGCTGATGAAGAATTATAATTCTATCAGTGGGCAGATTAATACGGAAGTAGGTAAATTTATTACAGTCAAAAAGTCTTCTTATGTTTCTCCTTTCCTGCTTTTTATCACTGCACAATTATATGACGATCCCTTATTGATGGAGCAGCGTTATCTTTCTTTAGATAGTAATATCCGCCATTCGCAAATAGGAAAAAGCCTGGCTGAATTTGTTGCTTATAATAAAGTAGGCGCTATCGGTTCTGATGCATTGGAGTTTACGCAGTCTGATGAAAAAGGAAATCCTGTTTCACTTTCTTCATTAAAAGGTAAATATGTATTGATAGATTTTTGGGCCAGTTGGTGCAAACCCTGCCGCGAAGAAAATCCTAACGTTGTAAAAGCGTTTAATAAATTCAATGCAAAGAATTTTACTATTCTTGGTGTTTCCCTTGACAAAGAAAAAGATTCGTGGATTAAAGCCATTGAAAAAGATAATTTAAAGTGGACACAAGTCAGCGATCTCCAACACTGGAATAATTCAGCCGCCGTTATGTATCGTGTACAAGGTATTCCTCAAAACTTCCTCGTTGATCCAAATGGAAAGATCGTTGGTAAAAATCTACGTGGTGCGGAACTTGAATCAAAGCTTTGTGAATTATTGGGTTGCAATTAGGATTCGCCGAATGAGAAGTGAAACGTCAGACGTGAGATTTTTGACCGTTTAACTTTTCAAGTTTCACGTCTCACGTTTCACGTCTCTGCTTGCTTTACTAGTTGTATTTCGCAATGCAGCCTTATATCATCACTCACTACAACTTGACCCGCCTCTGTAACGGCATTCCATGTTAGCCAAACTCTTTGCGGCTAATTTTTCCCTCTAGTGTAAAACCTGCCTTAGTTTGCCCATAGGGGTCCAGCACAATTCCAGCATAATCCACATTTACTGTTAAGGGTTTTCACTGTGCGAATTCTGCTCCGGGTTGCATGCCTTGTGATTTCATCACCGCGATTGCCCGAGGGCTCGTCAAAAATTTCATCAACTCTTTGGCCGCGGAAGATGCTCTTGAATTTGCGCTGACACCACCAGCAAATACAACATAGGACTGTATTTCAGCAGGTAGCGGGCCAACCAGCTCGACACCTAAAGTAGTTTGAATTTGTGTAATTACCACCAACCCGATTTCAACTTCACCTTTTGCAACAAGCTTAGAAACAATATCCTGTTCTGGTCTTATAACCTTAGATTTGAGAGCTTCAGTAAGGCCAAGCCGTTCAATCACTCCAGCGAGATAAATGCCACTCTGGCCTTCTTTAAGATAAGCAATCGATTTGGCTTTGAGCAGGGCGCTTTTAAAGGCCTCAACTGAACTGATGTCCGGCTTTGCAGCACCCGCCGGCACTGCGACACCAATTCCCGACCGTGCAAGGATGTTTCTCGTTTGAGCGATTATCTTGCCCTCCTTAATTAACATATCTATCTGTTCCGGCGAAGCAACCAGAACGTCGAACGAAACTCCGGCCTGTATCTGCCGTACCATTGTAATGGCGATATCACTTGTAATATCGAGTTTGTAACCAGTTGTCTTTTCGAACTCCTTACCTGTCTCTTTCAGCACTGTGGCTATCGCTCTTGTAGTGAAAACCTTGATGTTACCGGAAGGACAGGCGGGTTGAGCAAGGATGGAAATCAGAACCAACCCTACCGACGCAGATATTGACAAGTTCATTATAACTTTTTCTACACGGTCTATATTATCCTGCTGCCAAAATCGGCAGTAAACCAAATGTACACCATTTATAAAAGCATATAGATGTAGTAAGAAATGTAATATGAAAAGGGAAAATTTGTAATGTCGAATGCAATAAACGCCGCTAACAAAAGTATTGCCAATAGTGTGGCTGGACGTTCGAGCAATCGGCTGCATATCATTCTCGCCTTTGGTTCGGGCGGAAGGAACTCCGCTGAACATCAGAATAAATTCTTAATCTTTTAATAAATAATGAACTTCGGTGGGCAGGCGAAGTTTTTGCAATTTCCCTACCATCGGCAATACTTGTTCGTTTTAAAATGACCCGTTACTGTTGTAATCATTAAATGTTTTACTTTGAATTGAACCTCGCTATGTGCAGAGTCAATCTTTCATTGCTGTGTTGCCATAATTTTATTTTGGAAGGTACATTTTTCTAATGTTCAAACATTAGAAATCTTACCAGCATGTATTGATGAGTATTACGAATTCGCAGGGAATGCGGCTCAACTCTACATTTTAATTTTTTTTAGCCATTCTATTTAATGTATAGCTAAAATCCTTATTCCCTACCATGAGGTTTTTTTCCTGGTCTAAGAAAAAAAGTATGTTATCGTCAACTTTCTGAAGAAATAAAGTTTCTTTCCCGGCTTGATCTAATTGATAAACTATTGCTTCAGAGTTTAGCCTGGTGCCTTTGATGATGTGCCATTTTCCAATTCGTGGATTATCTTTTTTATGTACAAAACCCAATAATTCGTATGTGTCTGGATTACCTGTAATAGAGTCTTTATAAAGGATAAGTCTCCATTTTATCTTTATGCATTCAGTTGTTAGTTTTTCTTTTAGCTGCTTTGCCAAATCTTTGCAAGGTGTTCTTCCATCAAATACTCCAACAATATTATCAGCAGCTCTTTTTGTTATCTGGGCCATACACTGCTTTGATTGGAAAAAAATAGAAGCTATAAAAAGTAACAAAAAAGTATGTTTCATGACGTTATAATTTCTGGTTTCTGGATCATTATTGAACTCTATTCAAAACATAGCCCCATCCTCCGTTTCCAACAATAAAGTTTTTGTTAGCATCCGCAAAGTGAAGAATATTGCTATCCAATTCAATTAATATAAGTGAGGATGGAAGCTTATCACCATTTAAGTAAAATACTTTCGCATTGGGGTTTTCATTTGCACCATAGTTGATAAAATATTTTCCGGTTATCAATATCTTTTTTCCACCACCAATAAAGCCGTTTGTATTGGGTTGCGATTCGCCATACAAGGCAGTCAATTTAAATGTATCGGAATTATTTTTCCACACACTTAAATCCCATTTAATTAAATCGCATTTTTCATCAGCTTGTATTTGCAGTAATGATTTAATTAAGGCATCGCAAGGGGTACTTCCAACGAAAACATCAATATCAGGAAAATTGCCGGTTGAATTTACTTGTGAACACGAGTTTGTCAACATAAAACAAGTAATCAGCAAAGTCATTAAATGAAGCCTGACCCGTTTCATAAATCTCAATTTTGTCAAAATTAGAATAAGGGTCTAAAACGCAGATATGCAATTACATAAAATAACATAATTCCTTTATGAAATGTATTTTCCAAATAGCGGTGATTTGCAGCAAATAGCAAATTTGAGATCTCTTTGCTGTAAAAAATACATAAACCGTGTTTAAATAATCCTGTGCTTGATTTCCTCTAAGATTGCTGCCCGTGGTATGCTATTTGTGTCTTTTATCAAAATTTATATTATGGCAGGTAAAGCAATTATAGCCAACAGGGAAGTTTCTGCTACAACAGAAAGTGAAATTGCTAAAAATATTTTTGTAGTTGCACCTGGTGTTTGGCGCATGAAAGACATTTTTGTAAATGTTTATATTGTACAGAATATCGGAAGCACTAACTGGGTGTTAATAGACACTGGTTTAAAAACTTCGGCATCTAAAATAAAAGCAATGGTTGCTGAAGTTTTTGGATCTACAAGCAGTCGTCCTTCTTCAATTATAATCACCCATGGTCATTTTGATCATGTCGGGTCTTTACAAAAGTTGGCAGACGAATGGAATGTTTCTTTTTATTGTCATCACATGGAAGTACCGTATTTAACCGGAAAATCTAAATATCCACCTGCTGACCCAACCGTTGGTGGAGGTGCAATGGCTTATTTATCTTTTATGTTTCCACGCGGCCCTATTAATGTGCAGGAGCATTTAAAAGAACTTCCGGAAGATGGTTCCGTGCCTGAACTTACTGAATGGAAATGGATTTATACGCCGGGCCACAGCCCCGGACATATCAGTTTATATAGAGAAAGAGATGGCGTATTGATTGCCGGCGATGCATTTATCACTATTAACATGCAATCAGCTATTTCTGTGATGACGCAGAAAAAGGAACTAAATGGTCCTCCGAAATATTTTACAATGGATTGGGGTGCAGCCGCCCGGTCGGTAAAAGAATTATCAGCTTTGCAACCACAGGTAGTAGCAACCGGTCATGGGCAAGCCATGTATGGACCAGAAGTACGAAAAGCCTTGAACAAGCTGGTAAAAGATTTTTGGGAATTAGGTATTCCTGCAAATGGGCGTTATGTGCATGAGCCTGCACTGGCAAATGAAGATGGCGTCACGTACATACCACCAACAAGATATGATTATACGCTTATGGCAGCCATTGGAATTTCCGCCTTTGCTATTGCTTTAGGAATTGTATTGTATAAGCGGAAAAAGAAATCGTTTTTAAATAAGTAGTCGTCCCTTAAAAAGTCATTTATCGTGTAAAAGGTAAAGATTTTGCGGAAACATATGTTGAAATAAGATTTTTAGCAAGCGATATAAAAAAGCCAAAAACATCTTTTTGTAGATGTTGATCATTCTTTTGAAATTCATTGCCGCCGCCGCCAGCATTACATTGATATTATCTCCTTTAATTCCTTTGTAATAATTACGGCTCAACCGGTGATCTTCTTTCAGGTGCCCGATTCTGGGTTCAATAGCTGCTCTGCGTTTAAATCCATTTTTTAATTGTTGTTGCTGATAGCCATTGAGTGTTTTAGCAAAAGGTTTGGGTATTTCTATCTTTGTTCCCCTTACCCAGGCTATGCCCCGGTAGCCTCTGTCCATAAAAGCTCTTTTAAGAACAATGCCTGTTAATCGTTGTTGTTGCTCAAAGGCAGGATCCAACGTATGAGCATCGTAATCATTTTTTTCAATGTTTAATGCGCCAATTATAACACCGGTTTTCTTTGTAGTGGTAATAGATACCTTGCTGCCAAACTCATACTTCTTGTGTTCTTTGCCTTTACTGATGCACTGCACATGTGGTTCATGCAGACTGTAAATTTTATTACTGTCACTTCTTTTTTGCTGTAATACTTTTTTGAACAACATCAGATTATCTGCATGTACACCAGCCGGTAATTTTCTTTCCAGTTCTCTTACCAACCTGCCCGCAATAGTTTTTATTTTTTTATCAGCCTTGCGGGCTCTTTTGTGATTTTTAGGATGATTGCGAAAACGCTGTTGCTCTGCCAGCTTCTTAATCGTGCGGCTATAACTCTGTCTTAATTCTATCTGCTTGTCCTCAGCTATTGCCACACATTTCTTTATTATTTTTCTGTACAACTTATTATCGGTGGGATAAGTGATATTTTTTTCTTGCACCGTGGTATCTACTGTACCCTCATCTTCTCTTCCATCTTTACCATTGATGCGGATGCTCTCTTTGAAAATAAGTTCTATGCCTTCTTCACCGATACGGTTGCGGAAGTGTACCAACTCAGAAGCTTCACAGGGAACACCGCAGGCATAAGATTTTTCCCCGCTGAAGTATTGGTAATAAATATTCTCCATCCATTGCTCTACTACACTTTCATCACTGAGATTACGGATATGTTTTAACATCAGCAGTGATACCATCAGCCTGATTGGTTTAGCAGGGCGCCCCTCATCTGAATAATGTTTGGCAAATGCCTCTTCAAACATTTGCCAATGAATCTGATTTGCCAAAATGTACAATGGATGGCGATGGCTTAGTTGCTCCTCAAACGTAGAGTAAAAGCCAAGTTGCGGGGTATTAACTTTTTTTGACAACATAAAAATCTGCAAGGTTTTGAAGTAAATTTCTCCTTTTCTTGCAGATTAATAATACTATTGTTATGCACAAATCCACATCCTAATTACTCTTGATAACTTCTTAAGGGACGACTAAGTAAGCTGCTTAAATAAAATTGATTCCATCAGGGACATTGAATAAAAGAGCTGTCTCATACTTTTGAGACAGCCTCTTTTTATATCCTTATGAATGGAATACCGTACTTATATTCTCCGTGTAATTTTCTTCAGGCAATATTTCAATGATATATTTACCCGTATGTAGAAGCGGGGGTAAATTATACTCTGCTAAAAAGGGTATCAATTCGGTTGGATTAAAAGACATTTCTATTTTCCGGGTTTGTTGATCTAATAAAGTAAGAAGGGAACTTTTTTCATATATAATTAAGTCAGGTAAAAGTTGATGCTTTTTAATTTGATCGCAAGAAAGCAAATAGTCGGCGAAGTCAAGCCCATTATCTGATGCAAATAATTTGGGCAACGAAATTTGCCAAAAGGAACGAAGAAATTCATTTAATGTATCAACATCATAATAAAGCATTATATAGCGACAGGATAGTTTTAAAGAACTGACAACAAGTGATCCCTTAAATTTTTCAATTAGCTGTTTGATAACAGAAAGGCCCTTGTCGTTTTCTAATTCAACTAATAGTGGTGAAGTCTCACCCGGCACCCGGTTTATTGCTAACAAGCCTAAGGTGTTTTCCCACTCCTGAATAGCTGGACAAGCAACAGTCGGTTTGTTTTCTGACCTGGAAACAGGTTGTTTATTTTTTAGCTCAGTACCTCGCTTTTCCCAAATCCGGTTCATTTTCTCCAATTGAACACTGATTGATTTTTGAGGAATAAGAGCAAGATAGTCAGGTAACATTTCAAAGGTGATTGCTTTTAAATTTGGCAATCGTTTTACAATTTTTTCAAACACCTCTAAAACTTCTTCGCTGGAAACATTGGAATGGGCATCGAGGTAATAATTATCAAAGTAAAATCCTCCGGCAAGATGAATTTGTAACACTTTTTCGGGTTCGAGTTGGCTCATGAAATCGCCGATTTTTTGCCTTCCATTAAGCTCGTTAGCCAATAAATTATGAATGTCTAATAATACACTTGCTTCTGAAGCTATTGCTATCTGATTTACAAAATCACCATCTTCCAGCTCAAAAGCTTTTGGCGACAAATAATTAACCCCGGTTTCAAAAGCAAAAGGTATTGAAAACCGACTTGCATATTCTTTAATCGAGTGTGCTATTTGTTGTACACTTTCATTTGTTTGAAGAGGAGGAAGAAGAAAATTAGTGTTGCAGGCTACATCATCTATCATGATGGTATTAAAACTTAAATGTTCACTCATCCAAACCGGGCGGAGGTCTTCCATCATTGACTTTAGGCAGGGAAGATGAATAGGGTCTGGTTGGATGGAGCCGCCTACCGGGTAACCAACTCCATGAAAGAGCAGGGGCTTATTTAATCCTTTGAGATAGTTTGTAATTTGTTTATCATAAATAAAAGAATCTAATCCAGACCCGTAGCGATACCAAAGCGTCTGTGGCTCAATTTCAATTACCTGTATCAAATCTGGATTAGAT
>JALZIY010000185.1 GCA_030860085.1 Bacteroidota bacterium
CCGCTCTTCATCCTGTTTCATTGCCTTTTGATCTTAGTTGGGAAGAGAGCAAGGCCTATCTTGAAAAAATTGAAATAAACAAAGCCCTGTGGATGGAGGCATTCAGGAATGATACCACAGCCACACCTGCTGATGAAGAAGTTGCCGGAGAATACCTCGGATTGTCGCCAACAGAAAGAGATATAATTACAATACCTAATGCCGCGGCGCAAACTCAGTTTTGGGGTGGATTAGTTGACATTGATAGGGTGTCTGTTTTTCTTCACAAATCACAACTGGAATACAAACAACTTCAGGAATTACTGAGATCAAAGTTTGTAAACCCCGCTTCAGATTCAAAGATTGTTCATACGGATACATCCTGCGATACAGAGCAAAAGAAAATATCAAATTTTACAAATGATAAGCTGGACAGGATAAACAGGTTTTTGCGTCTTTGGAGAAAAACCGGACTACAAATGTGGGAGCTGGATAAAATTATAATGAATGTAAAAATTGGCAATGGAATTTTAGATAATAACTTCCTTGTACAATTAAAACATTTTGATGAACTGCGAAAAATACTATACCTGAAAGCAGAAGAAGCGCTTGCTTATTTTGGAGATTTAAATATTGCTGATAACAAATCAATTTACAATAAACTGTTCCGAAACAAAGTAATTCTGGAACCGTTGCCGGATGCCTTTAAAACCGAATTAGTTACTGAAAATCCTTTTACTAACCCGGCGCCTGTAGACAGAACAATCAGTAATCAGTTAAAATCACTGGCCGCAGTGCTAAAACTGAAAGAGGAAGAAGCCGCTGAAATAAAAACAAAATCGCTTGCCGATGATAATTTATCCTTATCCAATATCAGCGTCTTTTACCGCATTGCATCGCTTACCCGTAAACAAAAGATCAGTACAAGGGAGTATTATGTTTTATTGGATATTCTTAATACAGGAGCGGCTTTTGATGTCTTTGCTTCTGCCGGAAAAACAAAAGAATTTCTGCAGATTATTAAACTAATTAAGGCCTCTAAGTTTACTATTTATGAACTGGCCTATTTGCTTCTGCATAAAGAGGAAGGCACCAGGCCTTTCATACCCGCCGAAGAAAAAATTATTGCGTTCATTACAAAAGGGCGTGAAGCGCTTCAAAAAATCAAAGATGAATTGGAAATCATGACAGGCCTTCCCGATGAGATTACTAAAACATTTATTGGAAAAATTTCTGCAATTGATGAAGATGCAGCCAATCAAACCATACAGATATTTAACGGAAGTTTTTCGGGCAGCACAGTAGCAAGAGATGTTTTACTTGACAATATCTACAGCACATTTATCAGTACAGTTAGCTTAAAAGCAAAATTAAATATTAGAGATGCTGCACCGGCTAATCAAAAAGATGAGAGAACAAAAGAAGCTTACGAAGAGATGAATAAACTACTAATTGAATTTTTACAAAATGATGCCAGCAGGCAGGTAGTCATACAATTGCATATAGAACAATTCAGATTAGCAGAAGATGTTTGTAAAGCAATACTGAATAGCCTTCAATTGCAGGGTACCGCTGTACCCATTATTGATCATTGGTTTGATGTTAATTTACTCGACAAAAATATTGCAGGCAATTATATTCATTCAATTAACAACATTAATTTTCCTAATCTTTTTGACAGTTATAAATTACTTGATAAGATTGCACTACTACAGGCAAAACTTCCTCTGCAAATATCACTCATTGAATTGCTGATTTCGAATGCAGCGGATTTCGGAATAATAAAATATAATGAAATTCCCATTTCCGCTCCGGTTGTTAATTCAAATTTTGAAAAGTGGAGAGAGTACGTTCAACTAAGACAGTTTAATTTATTATACCCTGACAATGACGATGGAAGTTTAGCCGCCGTATTAAAAATGCTTTTGCCGCTGGCTGTAACTGAAGCTGACTTTCTGAAATCATTTGCTGCTTACACTGGTTGGGATGAAGCAGAGCTAACAGAACTGAAATTACAATTAGGATTAGCTTATCCAAATGATTATAAAAAACCTTCTGCCTGCCTTCACCTCGATAAGTGCATGAATTTATTAATTACTGTTTCCATTAAGGCATCACAAATTCCATTAATTATTAATCCTGCACCACTAAGTGCAGATGCTTTAGCCGTAAAACAATTAATAAAGTCCAAGTATGATAATGTACAATGGCTGAACACTTCTGCCAATATCCAGGCATCTACCCTGGAAAGAAAAGGAATCAGGGAGAAAAAAAGAGATGCTTTAATTTCTTATTTCACTCATCATACGGTAAGTGGAGTAAGTTTTAAAAACACCAATGAACTGTACAGTTATTATTTGCTGGATGTTGAAATGGGCAGTTGCGAAGTAACTACAAGGATTCTCCAGGCGAATCTTTCTATCCAGTTGTTTGTGCAGCGATGCCTCATGAACCTTGAGGCAGAAGTAATAGCCGACGAAACTGATGATGATGGCTGGAAACAATGGACATGGATGAAAAATTACCGGGTTTGGGAAGCTAACCGCAAAGTGTTTCTTTACCCTGAAAACTGGATTGAACCCGAACTTAGATTAGATAAATCCTACTTTTTTAAAGAGCTTGAAAATGATCTGATGCAAAATGAGATCAATCAGCAGAATGTTGAAAATGCTTATTTAAGCTACCTGGAAAAGTTAGACAATGTGGGAAGATTAGATGTATCTGGTTTCTATTATGAACATGAAACTTATACATTACATGTATTTGCCAGAACGTATGATGACCCGCATTTGTACTATTACCGCAAATGGGTGGAAGACAGGTACTGGACACCGTGGGAAAAATTAGACCTGGAAATAAACGCAACACATGTAATACCGTTGGTGATAAATCGCCGGTTGTATTTGTATTGGCCTGATTTCAGAGAAAAAGCAATTGAAACAAATTCTACTAATGTTCCTGATATCAAGCAATCAAGTTTCCCCATTGACAAACCTTATAAATATTGGGAGATCAGGCTGGCTATGAGTGAATTCAGGAATAAAAAATGGACACCTAAAAAGATATCAAAAACATTTGCTACTACTGCTACTTCACAAAGCCTCGTTTCAAAAGATCAGTTCTCCTTTATTCCCCTGGATCTTTTAGATATTGCCGGCATTGACAAATATCTTATTGGCTGTTTTGGGAATTCAACACCTGCTGATCAAACTAATTTCAGCAGCTACGCCCTTGATTTTTTTGAATTGGGTGGCTGTCATGGTACTCCTGAAATATTATCAGATAAGAGTGTAATCGGGTTAATGAATCAACCAATCATCCCACAGTTTGAACGTACTGAATTAAGATTTCTGGAAAGCCAGGAAGCAAGTAATAATCCTAATGATTTGCTTGCCTATCAGCAGGGAAATCTTTTTATCAACCACCAGGGAATTTTACAAAAAACACCGGGATGGTTTAGAAATCCCGTTCCATCGCAGCTTAGTTTTTTTGATAAGATATTGATTTGGTTTTATTGGGCCTGGATACAGGCCCTGGAAAAAAAGAATATTAAATATGGAAGAGAATGGCCATTTCCTTATACAACAGGAACTTTATTGCCTTTCTTTTATGAGGATAAAAAAAGAACCTTTTTTGTTTTACAGCAAATCATCCTTTTTGAAGGAAGAAGAAACGATACAACGAATAATACTGCCGGCAATATAAAGATTGCAGAATTATTTTATACAGATATTGTAAGGATCATTGAAGAGTTTTTTAGAACGGGTCAATTACCTGACTTAATAAAACCATTTTTTGAGAACGGCAAAAAACCGGGTATTGCATACCGGCTAAAGTTTACCAATTTTTATCATCCTTATGTATGCTTTCTTATTAAGCAATTATACAAACACGGCCTCGATGGTATGATGAAAAGGGAAGTACAATTATTGGATAAAATAAAATTTCCCGAATTAAAAGATTTTAGTTTTAAAGATGTGTATGACCCCACCTTGCTCGTAAACCCAGGCTTACCAAAACCTGCAAATCCTTTTCCTTATTATCCAAAAGAAACCATTGACTTTGATGCCGCAGGCAGTTATTCGGGCTACAATTGGGAGTTGTTTTTTCATGCGCCATTAATGCTCGCAGTAAGGCTCAGCAAAAACCAGCGGTTTGAAGAAGCGCAGCATTGGTTCCATTATATTTTCAATCCTACAGATACATCTTCTCATCCTTCTCCACAAAAATTCTGGAATACAAAACCTTTCTTTGAAAGAGATCATCAACAGTATATTGATCAGCGGATTGATCAGATACTGACCATGATTAACAGCGGGGATGCAGAATTAATTAAGCAGGTGGAAGACTGGAGGAGAAATGCGTTTCAACCGCACCTGATAGCAAAATTCAGAACAGTAGCTTATCAGAAAACAGTTGTGATGAAATATCTTGACAACTTGATTGACTGGGCAGACAACCTTTATAGAAGTGACAGAAGAGAAGCCATTAATGAAGCCACGCAGATATATATACTCGCGGTGGAAATTCTTGGACCTAAACCCATGGTTATTCCCAGGCATATTGAATCCCCGGTTTTGAATTATGATCAGCTTGAGCCTAAACTGGATGCATTTGCAAATGCCATGATAAATGTTGAAAATTTTATTCCATTTTTTGAAACTGATATTGATGATATTGACATAGCGGAACCGTTACCGGCTATAGAAACATTTTATTATTGCATTCCCAAAAATGATAAACTGTTAGAGTACTGGGATAAGATTGGGGACAGGCTTTTCAAAATAAGGCATTGCATGAATATTGACGGTATAGAAAGACAACTGGCCCTCTTTGATCCACCGATTGACCCGGGATTATTAGTAAAAGCAGCAGCATCAGGCATCAGCCTTGGCGCTGCTTTAGCCGGGTTAAATGCACCACTTCCTAACTATCGTTTTCAAATCATGGTGCAAAAAGCGAATGAGTTTTGCAATGAAGTAAAATCCCTGGGGGGCGCCTTGCTGTCTGCATTGGAGAAAAAGGACGCTGAAGCAATGGCCTTGTTGCGGTCAACACATGAAATACGAATGCAGGAAGCTGTAAAAGCGATAAGAAAAAAACAGATTGAAGAAGCAAAGGAGAATATTGAAAGCCTGAAAAAAACAAAAGATATTACAGAGGAAAAGAAGACATATTATTCTGGCCTTAGTTATATGAACCCTGCCGAAAGTCTTGCCTTTCATTTATCAAAAGCTGCTTCAGTATTAGATATATCAATTGCAGCCGGCTATATTTTGGCCGGGGGTCTCAAGGCCATTCCTCAATTTATTGCAGGAGGGTCAGGTTTCGGAGGATCTCCTCATGTTACCGTTGATATTGGAGGCGTTCAATTTGGTGATGCTGCTGAAATAGCCACTAAAACCATCTCATCAATTTCTCACGCATTAGACAAGGAAGCTTCTTTGGCATCTACACAAGGTTCTTACTTACGGCGACAGGAAGAATGGGAGTTTCAAAAAACGTTAGCGATAAAAGAACTTATCCAAATTGATAAACAGATTACTGTAGCAGAAATAAGAATGGCTATTGTTGAAAAGGAATTGGAAAACCACGAATTACAGATTGAACAATCTAAAGAAACCAAGGCCTTTATGGAAAGCAAATTCACCAACCTGGAATTGTACAATTGGATGATCGGGCAAATATCAGGGTTATATTTCCAGGCATACCAACTGGCCTTTTATGTTGCAAAAAAAGCGGAAAGGTGCTATAGGTTTGAACTGGGTTTAAGCGATTCTAATTTCATACAGTTTGGTTACTGGGACAGCATGAAAAAAGGCTTGCTGAGTGGTGAAAGATTATCGTTAGATATCCGGAGGATAGAATCTTCTTATTACGATCAGAATAAAAGAGAATTTGAAATTACAAAGCACATCTCTCTTTCGCAGATTGATCCGCTGGCTCTTCTTGCCTTAAAACAAAATGGAGAGTGTTTTGTAAATCTGCCCGAAGAAATTTTTGACCTGGATTACCCGGGGCACTATTTCAGGCGTATCAAATCGGCCTCCATCTCTGTTCCATGTATAATCGGTCCGTATAATAATATTAATTGTACGCTTACCCTACTTAAAAGCCGGACAAGAATTTCTCCTATTGCAACCAATGTTGATTACAGCACACCGCCTACAGAAAATGACCTGGGTTTTAATTTTAATTTTTCATCTATTCAGCAGATCGTTACCAGTAACGGTCAAAATGATGCAGGCATGTTTGATGTAAATCTGCGGGATGAAAGATATCTGGCTTTTGAAGGACATGGTGCTATCAGTGAATGGAAAATTGAAATCAATAAAGATTTCAAAAACTTTGACATGGACACCATGAGCGATGTAATACTTCACATTCGTTACACAGCAAGGCAGGGTGGCAAAGTGCTTGCTACTAAAGTAAAGAATGAGTTAAACAATAATTTTGACCAGATTATAAAGACCTATGACCCTAACAGGACGGGTTTTTATAAATTGATCAGTATGAAAACCGAATTTCCAACAGAGCTGCATCGGTTATTACATTCTCCTGCAGCGCCGCATAAGGTGGATTTAAATTTTGGTGCAAACAATGTTCCCTACTGGCTAAGTGGTAAAACACTTGAATTTGACGGGGCTGCGGATGGCCAGATAATGTACATAAAACCAAAAACGGGTGAGGTAGTAAATGTCAATCCGCTGACGATACAGCTAAACGGTCAGCCGGTAACATTTGTTCCGCCGGTCAATTTTGGAGAATTAAAAACCGGTACCTCTACGCAGAGCGGTTCATTATTTGGTACATGGGCAATTGATGCAGGTGCCGTTGCATTAGATGCATCTAAAGTCGAGGATATACTATTGCTGATTAAATTCAACATTGTATAAATAAGACTCCCGGTAAAAATAAATAGTTAACTGGAAAGAAGGCGATGGATTTATTTTACCTCATGAAAGGTAAAGGCAAGAGCACCTCTAAGAGCTCCCAAAAGGAGGTTGTACGCTACCAGAAGCAGTTAGGTGAGAGAATCAAAGCCTTGCGCTTTGAAAGAGGTTACACTAGCTATGAATACTTTGCTTATGATCATAATATTTCCAGAACACAATTTGGCAGATATGAAAAAGGTCAGGATTTAAGATTTTCAAGCCTCGTTAAAATTACAAAAGCTTTCGGCATAAGTTTTAGTAATGGCTTTGATTGACTATCTGTGATTGTATACACATAGAGTTACCATTACCTGAGCATCTTTTTTTATATTGTGGGTAAATGCTCATTAATGTCAAAAGAAGCTAAAGCACGTATAAAAATAAATAAGCTACTGGAAGAAGCTGGCTGGAGATTTTTTGACAATGATGAACCCGCAAACATTGTTTTAGAAAACAATAGTAAAATAACCCAAACAAAACTTAATGATTTGGGTGAAGATTTTGAGAATACCACGAGTGGCTTTATAGATTATCTACTCTTGGATGATAAAGGTTTCCCATTTATCGTTTTAGAAGCTAAAAAAGAAAATATTCATCCACTTTCTGCAAAAGAGCAGGCAAGAGAATATGCTGTTTCGCAAAGCTGCCGATTCGTTATTTTGTCAAATGGCAACCAACATTATCTGTGGGATTTAGAAAGAGGCAATCCAAATATCATTACGGTTTTCCCTTCACCTGACACAGTTATCGATTACAGTTCCTTCAAACCAAACAAAGAAAATTTAATTAATGAAACCATAAGGGAAGATTATATTGTAATAACGCAAAAGCCGGAATATAATCTTGATCCCAGATGGATAGATGAAAGACAACGAAGGAATTATTTGGAGGAGAGCAAACTTCGTTTGTTACGCAAATACCAGCTACGGGCTATAGAAAGAATTCAGGAAGAAGTAAAAGCTGGCAAAGACAGGTT
>JALZIY010000410.1 GCA_030860085.1 Bacteroidota bacterium
CTAAGTTCCCCCACCGGGGGACAGGGGGCCGCTGACCTAAGTTCCCCCACAGGGGGACAGGGGGCTTTCTCCCTTCGGGGGACAGGGGGCCGCACCGTTTTTATTACAGGGGGTAGCCGCGGCATCGGGAAAGCCATAGCTTTGAGATTGGCTGCAGAAGGAGCCAATATTGTTATTGCCGCAAAAACAGCCGAACCAAATCCTAAATTAGAAGGCACCATTTACACCGCTGCTAAAGAAATAGAGAGCCTTGGTGCAAAAGTCTTACCTCTCCAGGTTGACATCCGTTTTGAAGATCAAATAGCCGCCGCAGTGAAAGAAACTATTGCAACCTTTGGTGGCATTGATATACTGATAAATAATGCAAGCGCTATTAATTTATCGCCAACCGAAAAACTTGAAGCCAAACGTTTCGATTTGATGAACAACATTAATGTACGCGGAACTTTTTTAATGTCGCAGGCCTGCATACCACACTTAAAAAATTCTCACAATCCACATATTTTAAATCTCTCGCCACCATTGGATATGAACCCCAAATGGTTTGGTGCACATGTAGCTTACACCATGAGTAAATACGGTATGAGCATGATTGCATTAGGTTTGGCAGAAGAATTAAAACAATACAAAATTGGCGTGAATGCTTTGTGGCCCCGCACTACAATAGCTACGGCTGCCGTTCAAAATTTATTAGCCGGAGACTACCTTATTCAGCGAAGCAGAAAGCCTGAAATAGTAGCCGATGCTGCTTTTATCATTGTTAACAAACCTGCGGCAATATGTACAGGCAATTTTTTTATTGATGAAGAAGTATTGCAAAAAGAAGGTGTTTTGGATTTCGGCAAGTATGCAGTAAATCCTGACATGCCTTTGCAAAAAGATTTATTTATTTCTTAGAAGGACTTTCGGATTTCAGATTTAGGATGTTGGCTCATGAAATCTTAAATCTTTTATCCATCGTTCTTTTGTATTTTGCCGTCGCTCATGAAACTTTTAAGCCCTGCCATATCCCGTTTAGCCCGCTTGCGCCTTTGGTCCATTGAGCAATGGATGGAAAATGCAGCGGGCACACAATTAGAAGTATGGCAGGACTTGTTAGTCGCAGGGCAATACACAGAGTTTGGGCGTAAATATCATTTTTCAGAAATACAATCGCTGGAGCAATACAAACGACAAGTTCCTGTTCAGGAATATGAAGCGTTGCTTCCTTTCATTGAACAAATGTTACAGGGCGAAGAAAATATTTTATGGAATACACCTGTTACCTGGTTTGCTAAAAGCAGCGGAACTACCAGTGCAAAAAGTAAGTTTATCCCCGTTAGCGAGGAGAGTTTGAAAGACAATCATTATAGAGCTTCAAAAGATGTATTGAGTTTTTATTATGCTCTGCGTCCTGGCAGTGATCTCTTAACCGGCAAGTCGTTAATCATTGGTGGCAGCCACCAGATCAACCAATTGAACGATGAAATTCATTTTGGCGATCTGAGTGCAGTGGTTATGCAAAACTCACCTTTCTGGTCTAACTGGATACGTACACCTGACCTCTCTATTATTTTAATGGATGAATGGGAAAGCAAGCTTGAAAAGCTGGCGCAGACCACCATACACGAAAATGTGACCTCAATGGCAGGTGTGCCAACCTGGCTCATGTTATTATTAAAACGAATTTTAGAGATCACAGGTAAACGAAACATTAAGGAAGTATGGCCCAGCCTTGAATTGTATATGCATGGTGGTGTAAGTTTTGTTCCTTACAAAGCACATTTCGAAAAATTAATTGGTGCGCCCATTAATTACTTAGAAATGTATAATGCATCGGAAGGTTTTTTTGCTGCACAAGATGATATTACAGCGGATGGCATGTTGCTTATGTGTGACCATGGAATTTTTTATGAGTTTATGCCAATGGGAGAAGCAGGTAAAGATTTTCCAAATACTCTTCAGTTAAACGAAGTGGAGTTAAGAAAAAATTATGCGCTGATAATTACCACTAATGGCGGTTTGTGGCGTTACCTGGTTGGAGATACTATTCAATTCACTTCGTTAAGCCCATTCCGTATAAAAGTGTCGGGGCGGTTAAAACATTATATGAATGCCTTTGGCGAAGAAGTGATCATAGATAACAGTGATAAAGCCATCGCCACCGCTTGCGAAAAAACTGGCGCAGCGGTAAAGGATTATACTGCAGCGCCAGTTTATTTTTCCGATGGTGATAATGGTGCACACGAATGGGTGATTGCTTTTAATAAAGACCCTGAAGAACTTTCAATATTTGTTTCTGAATTAGATACAGCACTAAAAAATTCCAACAGCGATTATGAGGCCAAACGATATAAGGATATTGCGCTGCGCATGCCCTTAGTGCAAGCGGTGCCTGCAGATACATTTAATAACTGGCTGCAAAGTAAGGGCAAATTGGGTGGGCAACATAAGGTGCCAAGATTAAGCAATGACCGAAAAGTTTTGGAGGAGATAAAACAGTTTATTAAGGAGTTGGAGAAGTGATTTTTTTAACCTTCAGATAATAGGATATTAGAC
>JALZIY010000207.1 GCA_030860085.1 Bacteroidota bacterium
CTATTGACCCTGCCACGCTTCTAATTTATTTAGGCGAAGCGCCCTTTACACAAAACTTTCCCGAAAGCTCGCCTGGAAATATTGGCCAGTGGATTGGCTGGCGCATTTTACAAAAATTTGCAGAGAATAACCCTGAAATGAACTTGCAACAAATTCTTCAAACACCCGCCAGAACTATTTTTGAAGGAGCAAAGTATAAACCGAAATAGGGAAGAAGAACAAGGAACAAGGAACAAGGAATGCTGAAGGGAAGAGTAAAAGAAATTTTCAATCCCCAACTATCAATGTGCAACATACAATTAAAAAAACGGAGAACGTCTATATAACGAATATTGAACAAGTAACAAGTAAATAAAAAAAAGATGAATATAATAATGATTGGTAGAAAGTGTTCATAGAATTGTTTCTGTACAAGTGTGCGACGCAACAACAGTTTAATAGTAGCAATGGAGCTGGCTAAAAAAATAGATCAATTGACCATTCACTATTCACCATTCACAACTCACTTAATTATTCTTAAAAGGCGTAATCATTTCAAAGGCAGGAATGTTTACATCAAACATTTGCTTGGTATGCAGATTTTCCATCTGGTAAGTGCCGTGCATGCGGCCTATTTCTGTATGAAGGTTACAGCCACTGACGTATTGATAGTTTTCTCCTTCATTAATTACGGGCTGCATGCCTACCACGCCTTCGCCTTTTACTTCGCGGTGGCTGCCATCACTATCAAAAATATGCCAGTGACGGCTGTGCAATTGCACGGGAAAAGAATTATGATTTTCAATGGTAATACGGTAGGCAAACATAAATTCCATTTGCATGGGGTTGGAATAGTCCTGTTGGTAAAAAGATTCTACACTTATTTCAACGCCTTCCGATATTTTGCTGATCATACTACAAGTTTTAATAAATATAATCAAAGGTCACACCATATATAGTAACGTTTTCTGCGGGGTATTAGTTTCCACAATCCTAATTTTGCAAAACTAATAACAATATACATGAAAATAGCAGTTGCAAAAGGCGATGGAATAGGCCCGGAAATCATGGCAGCGGTGCTAACTATTTTTACAGCCAATAACCTGGACATGGAGTATGAATATGTCGATATGGGAAAGTGGGTTTTTGATAAAGGTTTCTCTAATGGCATGACACCCGAGGCTCAACACACTATTGAAGAGCTGGGCATTTTGTTTAAAGGGCCGATGGAAACACCAAAGGGAAAAGGAGTTAAAAGCGTTAATGTAACCGCTCGTAAAACCTGGAATACCTACGCCAACAAACGAGTTTTCCAAACTTTGCATGGTGTGGACACCGTGTTTTCTAAAGCCGGAATATTGATTGACATTACGATAGTTCGTGAAAATATTGAAGATACCTATGGTGGGATTGAGCATATGCTTACGCATGATGTGGCATTAAGCCGCCGTTTTATTACCCGACCGGGTAGTTTACAGGTAATTAAATATGCTTTTGAAATGGCAAAAAGAAAAATGCCAGGCGCATTACCTGCGGGCATAAGGCAAACATTATGAAACTAACGGATGGTTTGTTCCTTGACTGTTTTTACGAAGTGGCTAAAGAATATCCGGAATTAAATGCAGATGATAAAATTGTAGATGACCTCGCTATGCAGTTGGTCGTTCGGCCCGATCAATTTGATGTAGTGGTGATGACCAATTTACAGGGGGATATTATCTCTGACCTTTGCGCCGGTTTAGTAGGAGGTTTAGGCTTTGCACCTTCGGCCAACATTGGCGATCACATTGCCATTTTTGAAGCTGTACATGGAACGGCACCTGATATTGCAGGTAAAAACCTGGCTAATCCTACTGCTTTGTTGCTAAGTGGCCTGGCCATGCTTCGCCACCTGGGTTTTATGGAGAATGCCGCTATTATTGAAAACGCTTTGCTTTATACATTGGAGCAGGGAATACATACCGGAGATTTTGGCGACCGCTCAAAACCTTCGGTCAATACTACCGGCTTTGCCGATGCTATTATTCAAAATTTCGGAAGGGTTCCGCAACAAGGTATAAAGCCAATGTTACCTAATCAGCCCATGACTACTACAATGTTCAAATTGGATCAGAATGCAATGATGGTTTCCAAAGAAGAAGATGGGGCAGAAAAGATCGTTGGCGTGGACATGTTTATTGAAAGCAGTGAAC
>JALZIY010000216.1 GCA_030860085.1 Bacteroidota bacterium
GAATTGATGCCTATAGGTTAGAGCCAAAAGATTGTGATTCTTCTCTTATGTTAAGACAATCTTATTTTGTTGCCACTTATGCAATTGATTCACTTATGCTCAATAAATGTTTTAATAATCTCGTGCCTGTAGAAGTAATTCCTCCTTACACTTTAGATTTTTATAAGCAAGAATAATTGTTGCTACAAAGCCAAGAGCTAAAAGGCCAGAAAGAGAAAAAGAACAGATTTTTAAAAAGCTCTATCTCTTTTTCAGCTCCTGGTCTCTTAGAATGAACATTTAAAATTCAGCGCTCTTCGGCGTTCTGGGAAAAGCAATCACATCTCGAATATTAGTCATCCCGGTAACAAATTGAACCATGCGCTCAAAGCCCAATCCAAAGCCGGCGTGTGGCACTGTTCCAAAGCGGCGTGTATCTAAATACCACCATAATTCTTTTGAGGGGATATTCATTTCATCCATCCGTATTTCCAATTTTTCGAGCCTTTCTTCCCGCTGCGAGCCGCCGACAATTTCCCCTATGCCGGGTGCTAAAATATCCATGGCAGCCACGGTTTTGCCATCATCATTTTGGCGCATGTAAAATGATTTGATCTCTTTTGGATAATCTGTCACAATTACCGGTTTTTTAAAATGTTTTTCCACCAAATAACGTTCGTGTTCGCTTTGCATATCAATACCCCATTTTACATCATATTGAAACTTTTTCTTTTTGTAGAAGGATGATTGCAATAGTATTTCAATAGCTTCTGTATATGTAATGCGTTCAAATTTATTTTCAACAACAAACTGAAGCTTTTGCATCAGGTCCAATTCACTTCGCTCCAGCTGTGGCTTACTATTTTCTTCTTCCAACAATCGTTGGCACAGAAATTCCAGATCTTCCGCGTTCTTTTCAATTACCTTTTTAATAAGGTATTGAATAAATTCTTCAGCGAGGTTAGCATTGTCTTCCAGGTCGTAAAAAGCCATTTCAGGTTCTATCATCCAAAACTCTGCAAGATGGCGGGCAGTGTTTGAATTCTCCGCCCGAAAGGTGGGGCCAAATGTATAAATTTCACCAAAAGCAGTGGCGCCTAATTCACCTTCTAGCTGGCCGCTTACGGTAAGGTTAGTAGCACGGGCGAAAAAATCTGTCGAAAAATCTATGCTGCCGTCTTCTTTTCTTGGAAGATTATCCAATGGTAAGGTTGACACCCGAAAAGTTTCACCTGCACCCTCTGCATCAGAGGCAGTAATAACAGGTGTATGTAAATGAATAAATCCTCTATCATTAAAAAACTGGTGCACAGCAAATGCCAGGGAATGACGGATACGGAAAACGGCCCCAAAGGTGTTGGTGCGAAAACGTAAATGTGCTATCTCTCGCAAAAATTCAAGGCTGTGTTTTTTTGGTTGCAGCGGATATTTTTCCGGATCACTATCCCCTAATACTTCAATGTCAGTCGCTTTTATTTCTACTTTTTGTCCCTTCCCTAAAGATTCCACGACTATACCTTTTACTTTCAAGGCTGCGCTGGTGGTAATACGTTTTAAAACATCATCTCCATATTGACCCAATTTAATTACTACCTGTATGTTATTATTAGTAGAGCCATCATTCAATGCAATAAACTGGTTATTCCTGAACGTTCGGACCCAGCCCATCACAATAACTTCCTGGTGTTGCGGATGCCACGTTAACAATTCTTTTATTTTAATTCTATTGTTAAACATAATTTTAATGTTGCACCGTTAACGGCTAAAAAATGAAGAGCGTAAAGATAATGGGCAACAAAAGAATTCTTCAGTAAAGACATAATTGGCAAGGTTTTCATTAAAAATTTTCTTTTTTAGCTATTAAACCGTATAATTGCAGCGGAAATAGTTTTAAGGTCTTTTCTTTCTAACTCGCAGTACCCAATTTCAAATATTCCATTCATAAAAAATTCATAGTTAAGATTTGGCGCCTTCAGTGATTTAAAAAATTACAATTTATTATGTACGACATTTTGCAGTTGAACGACATGCTTGTTCCGGAATTGCTGGACATTGCAGAAGACTTGAAAATTGAAAATTTAAAAAAATTAAACAAGCAGGAGCTTGTGTATAAAATATTAGACAAACAAGCTGTTACAGCCGGAACTACGAAAGTTATGGAGCAAGATAAACCACGTCGTAAACGTATTGTAAAAACGATAACGCCAAATATTGTTGAGGAAGCAATTGTTGAAGAAATAGCGCCTGTTGTTGAAGAAAAAAAACCGGCAAGAAAAGTAGCTGCAAAAAAAGATGCTCCTCCAAAGAAACCACGGAAAAAAGTGGAGGAAGAAGTGTTAGAAGAAACAGGAAACTTACAGGAAAACGAGATTTCCGGTAATATAGATGTGGCAGATGCTTTAGAGCAAACTGATGAGCAGCGTGTTTCAGAAAATTTAAATGGAACTTCGGACAGAATACAGTTACAAGGAGGAGGAAAATTTTATCCGCAACGTAGAGAGCAGCCCCGTGACCAGGTCTTTAACATTGAATTTGACGGTATCATTATCGCAGAGGGTGTGCTGGAAATGATGCCGGATGGTTATGGCTTCCTAAGATCTTCGGACTATAATTATTTGTCTTCCCCGGATGATATATACGTTTCTCCCTCACAAATAAAATTATTTGGTTTAAAAACGGGCGATACTGTACATGGTTCTGTGCGTCCGCCGAAAGAAGGAGAAAAGTATTTTGCCTTGTTAAAAGTGGAGGCTATTAATAATAAAAGCCCGGAAGAAGTTCGTGACCGGGTTCCTTTTGATTACCTGACGCCTCTTTTCCCTTTTGAAAAACTAAACTTATATACTGCCTCTAATAATTACAGCACCCGCCTGATGGACCTTTTTACCCCTATTGGTAAAGGCCAGCGTGGATTAATTGTGGCCCAGCCAAAAGTGGGTAAGACTATGTTATTAAAAGAAGTTGCCAATGCTATTGCTGCCAATCATCCTGAGGTTTACCTGATGGTAGTATTGATTGATGAGCGTCCGGAGGAGGTTACGGATATGGAGCGCAGTGTTCGTGCCGAAGTAATTGCCTCCACTTTTGATGAACCGGCAGAAAAGCATGTAAAAGTATCTTCGGTTGCTTTACAAAAAGCAAAAAGGCTGGTAGAGTGCGGGCACGATGTGGTGATCTTACTTGATTCTATTACAAGACTTGCACGTGCTCATAATACGGTAGCCCCCGCCTCTGGTAAGGTATTATCAGGTGGTGTGGAGGCCAATGCAATGCAAAAGCCAAAACAATTTTTTGGCGCAGCCCGTAAAATTGAACATGGCGGTTCACTAACTATTTTGGCTACTGCATTAATTGAAACCGGTTCTAAAATGGATGAAGTTATTTTTGAGGAATTTAAAGGAACCGGCAACATGGAGTTGCTGTTAGATCGCCGTTTGGCCAACAAACGCATTTTCCCTGCTATTGACCTGGTTGCTTCTTCCACAAGAAGGGATGACCTGCTTCTTGATAAAGAAGTTTTACAAAGAATGAATTTATTGCGTGTTTATCTGACAGATATGAAACCCGAAGAATCGATGAATGATTTACTGAAGAGAATGAGAGGAACCAAGAATAATGAGGAATTTTTAGCTTCCATGAATGGATAAAGAATAATTGGCAATGAGCAATTTGCAATTGCAAGCAGCCTCTACATTGCTAATTGACTATTCGTTTTCAGCTTTTGACCTCTATTCCCTGCCTATTGCCTGTTACCAATTCCTATTACTAACTACGGTCTTATTATTGCATACAACAGGATGAAACAAAAATCATAATTATGAAGAAAACAAAATTTTTTAGCTTTTTGGCAGCAGCCCTCGCATTGGGCGCAGTAGCCTGTAATGATAATGCCGATAGTACAACTACAACCGATACGAGTACCACGACGATGGAAACGAATACCACTACTGACCCGAACACCACTTCTACGATGAATACCAACACTTCTGACTACGCTGCTTTGGCAGATACTTTCAGAATGAACAGTGAAGCAGGTAATTATTTGGATGCCCGTACGGGTAGATCTATTAAAATTGGTGTTGATCCGCAAACCGGCACCCGGTATAATTTAGCTACCGAAGAACCTGTTTGGCGATATGTAGATAAAAGAACATGGTGGGTGTATGGAGGCGATAATTGGGATACAATGGGAGAAGCCAAAATGGAAGGCAACAAAATAATGTACAAAGGAGATGCTGACAATTGGATGACCTATGACGATCGTTGGAAAATGGAAGATGAAAAAAAGATGAAGGATTGGAAAACAAAGTATGGGGGCACTAAAATAAAAATTAGTAAAGACGGAGATATAAAGGTTAAAGATGAAAGTGGTAAAGTGAAATATGATGCCGATGACAAAAAAATGAAAACTGATACTTCCAAATAATTTTTTTTAAAATTGTGAAAAGTGCTTCCTTCCCAGGGAGCATTTTTATTTTAATGCCAAGACAGAATATTTTTACATTGTGAGTTACAAGCACCTGCATACAAAATCTTTTTTAAAAGATGCAGAAAATAGCATTGTGATCGATGTGCGTTCTCCTTTAGAATATAATCATGGGCATATCATAGGAGCTAATAATATTCCGTTGTTTACTGATGAAGAAAGAAAATTAGTAGGCACTGCGTATAAACAAGAGAGTCGTGAACAGGCTATAAAAATGGGATTGGATTATTTTGGACCTAAGATGAAAAGGATTGTTGAGGAGGTGGAAGGGTTAATGAGCAATAGGCAATCGACAATCAGCAATCAGCAATTGACAATGGGCAATGCCGTCAACTGTCAACTACCAACTGTCAACTCTGTGCTTCTCTACTGTTGGCGGGGCGGCATGCGTAGTGCTGCCATAGCCTGGCTTTTAAATTTATATGGGTTCAAGGTTATTGTGTTAGCAGGCGGTTATAAAGCTTACCGCAATCATATATTGCAAACTTTTTCGCTTCCTTTTAATATAAAATTAATAGCCGGTTTCACTGGTTCTGGTAAAACAGAAATTTTACAGGAGTTAGAAAAAAGAGGTGAAGAAATTATTGACCTGGAAAAATTAGCCTCACATAAAGGTTCGGCCTTTGGGAATATTAATATGCCGGATCAACCCACACAGGAAATGTTCGAGAATCTCCTCGCTCAAGAGCTTTGGCGAAAGTCAATGGGCAATAGCCAGTTGGCAATTGAAGATGCTGACTCACTACTCACCACTCACTATTCACCTATCTGGATAGAAGATGAAAGCCAGCGTATTGGACTAATTAATATACCTCCTGCTTTTTGGCAAAAAATCAGGCAGGCGCCGGTTTATTTTTTTGATATTCCTTTCGAAGAAAGATTAAAACATATCACAGAAGAATATGGATGTTTTGATAAAAAATCACTGGAAGATTCAATTGTACGTATAAGTAAAAGATTAGGAGGGCTTGAAACAAAAAATGCTTTAAATCATTTGGAAGAAGGAAATATCTCAGCTTGTTTTTCAATCCTGCTAAAATATTATGATAAGCATTATCTAAAAGGTTTACATAACCGGGATAATTTATCATCTTTACTGCAGAAATTACCTTGCATTGCTGTAGATCCCAACAATGCCGCTATGTTAACCGCCTATTCAATACCCGTATGAAAAAAATCTTTTTCCTCCTAAGTATTTTTTCTTTTCTCTGCACACATGCGCAGTTTGTATCAGGTCTTTATTCAGGAACACTGGTAAATGACAGCACAAAAAAAATACAACAGTACGAATTTGCGTTAAGTGAATATCGCGATAAGATCACCGGCTATTCCTACACAACATTTGTTGTGAATGATACTTTTTATTACAGCATCAAACGGGTAAAAGCCACAAAAAAAGATAATCAGTTGATTATTGAAGACGATAAAATGCTGGCAAATAATTTTCCCGAATCACCGGCAAAAAGAGTAAAGCAAACAAGTACAATCATTTTAAATACCACAGACACTTTACGTAATGCAACGGGAAAATGGACTACCAATCAAACCAAGGTATATTATTCTTTACATGGCCTGGCAGATACAAAAAGAAATAACGATAGTTCACGTTCTGCATTAATAGGCCATTTGAAAGAATTAAAAATTATAAATCCAAATGCGACCCAAACGGGTACAGTAAAAATTATTAAACCCGATGATAACCAAAAAATAAAAAAGCCTTCTGTAAAAACGGCTTCTGTAAAAGTAAAGCAATCTACTTCCAATATTTCCACTGCCACTCCGTACGAACTGCGAAAAAATAAAATGCTGGAAACGATTATTATTCAATCTGACAGTTTAGTACTTTCTTTTTATGATAATGGAGTAGTGGATGGCGATGTGATCTCTGTATATGTAAATGGGCAAAACATGATCTCAAATGCCAGGTTAACCGAAGCGGCCATTAAAAAAACTATTCATTTTACTACAACAAATAATGATTCTATACAACTTACTTTAACGGCAGAAAATTTAGGTTCTTTGCCACCCAATACCGGCCTGGTTGTTATACAGGATGGTGAAAATAAATACCAAATTCATTTTAGTGCTGACTTGCAAACAAATGCAACTATCGTTTTTAGAAAAAGGAGAAATTAATGCCAGAAGAAATTAAGTTGACACAATTTTCAAAAGGTGGTGGTTGCGGTTGTAAAATTTCTCCCGCAGTTTTACAGCAGATGTTGGCCACGCAAGACAAGTTAATTTTTCAGCACCTTTTGGTAGGAAATGAAAGCAGCGATGATGCAGCCGTGTATCAACTCAATGACGAAACAGCTATTATTTCTACGACTGATTTTTTTGTTCCAATTGTTGATGATGCTTATGACTTTGGAAAAATCGCCGCCGCTAATGCCATCAGCGATGTTTATGCCATGGGCGGAAAACCGCTAATGGCTATTGCAATTTTAGGTTGGCCTATTGATAAGCTTTCAACGGAAGCTGCGCAAAAAGTTTTGGAAGGGGGAAGAAGCATTTGTGCAGAAGCAGGAATTCCCTTAGCCGGAGGCCATACCATCGATTCCGCTGATCCCATTTTTGGATTAGCAGTTACAGGAACTGTTCATCCAAAAAAAATAAAAAAGAATAACACTGCTCAGGAAGGGGATTACCTTTTTCTTACAAAACCAAT
>JALZIY010000302.1 GCA_030860085.1 Bacteroidota bacterium
TCAATATATCTTTTGCATTTCCACTCCTTAATGAGTCTGCGGTTAAAATTGGTTTTATTTTAGCGGCATTCTGAGCCATTATAAATTGAGGAGAGATCATTATTAATAAAATGATGAGATATTTTATTCCTGTTTTCATTTGCATTATTTAATAAATCAGTCAATAAAAAAATTGCCGTTAAAATTCCCGGGCTCAAAATTGAATTGTATGGGTTCTGCGCTGACATCAATAGTAACGGTTGTTGAGCCTAAACTTGTCCCCTGGATAATAATTATATCACCGCTTTGCACATTTGAAAATGTGATGGTGCCACTTTGATCAATCGTTTGTTCTTCACTGTTTAGTATGGCTTTCAATTCGCTTAACCCTGGATCTGTGTTCCTAAATATAACTTCGATGTTTGCTATCTTTTTTTTAACCGTTACCGTTGCGCTTCTCGTTCTCCTTGTTGTTTCCCTTTTTTTGCTATTGGCAGCTTCCACTTTCTTTATTTGTGATGCAATTGTTTTATGGATGGCCTTATGCAGGCTTTTACGCTGTTTATCAGTAAGTGTAACTGCTAAACCAATAACAAGTTTGTCTTTACTCATATTTTTCAGTTTTTAGTAATTGGTGTGTTTATCAATAGCTTCAATTTCCTTCCATCTTTTTTTGGCTTCCCGATAGGTTGCATGCCCAAGCTTAAATGTTCCACTGCTATCACCACGGATAAGTTGATTGGGTAGGCAGGGCTTGCCTTCTTCGTTCACAATAAATTTTGCGGCTACATCTACTATAAGTTCAACCTGTTCATCTTCTGTTGCATCCATATCAAGGTTTAAAACGGACATGAATTTTTCAGTCTCATTTCTAAACACTTCCGGCAATATATATTCGTTTGTTGCCTTATCTAATTCGGGCGTGATGCAGGGATTGATACGGACTATGTTTGCATCATTTTCCAGTTGCCGGTTTAAAATGGAATAGGCCATAAAGGTTGCGGAATCAGGCGGATCGCTTAAAATGCTTTGTGCCAATTTAGAAATTTCCAGTTTAAATTCTCTTGAGTCATCACTTAATACATAGGGCTTCTCCTTATTTTTTTCATAGATGTCTTTGATCCGGGGATTGCCTTCTGAATGTTTGTGATCTACAATAATCGCTTTCCCTTTTTGACCTGATCCAATGGAAAGTATTTTAAAATCTTCGAGCGGTTTATTTTCAAAATTTGTCATGGCCTCTATCAGCGCGGCCAGCACAGGATTATTAAAACCGGCCACACCTCCATCCCAATACCAGTTGATCTTTTTTTCTTTGCTCTCTTCAGGAGTTTTACATTCCATATTCACTTTTGCATACTCATTAAAATAATTTACAGGTGCATTGCTGGATGCATGAATGGCATCACCCAAACTGATCTCGTAGTATTTGCTGAACTTATCGGTTTTACTTTTCGCATTCGATCTGAAAAAACTAACTCTCTCTTTAAAATAATCAAAGCCGGTAATGATGATCTGCAGATCTTCTTTTCCAATGATCTTTGGCAATTTGTTCAAAGGCGTTTTAATGATGGGTGGAAGAATTCCGGATCTGAAATTTTTGTCATGCTCTTGCAGCACTTCCATCAATCCAACTTTTTTTCTTTCTGCATGATATTTTGAACCAACAGCGAAATTTTTAAATACAGCACGGATGTGGCTTAAAAGATTTCGTTCATGGAACTGTGACGTTGAAAAAATCTTTTTTCTTTCCGTATCATTTCTAAAAACAGAAATGATCTCGCCTGGTTTCATATCATTACACAGGCAGGCTAATACGAGAGCCCCACCAGAGTTGGCAATTACCATGTCAAATTTTCTTAAAATCTCATGACCGCTGGTATCACCATAGAGGTCCTGAAGTACACTGGCTTGTATCAAGGCCCAGGAACCGCCGCCATCAAGCGAAAGAATTTTATAGCTCATAACCGGCTTCTTAGAAATTTTTCAACAGAAGTAAGTGATAGTAGTTTGATCAAAGGAGAGGATATGCAAATTTTACTTTTTGTTTTCTATTCTTTATTGAGGTAACAAAATGTATTTTTCTTTAACAACTTCTAAAATTTTACTTTTTGAATATACAGCCGGAAAGTACTGATCGGTAGCCCACAGCTCAAAAAGATTACTGTAGTATGGGCTTCTAAAATCGCCGGATTGCCCGGGAGCATTTATCATCAACGAGTTATCCCAGTTGCTTAAGTCGGCAATAAATTTAAAGCTGGCACCATGGGATTGATTATTAGCACCGGATGTGCTGCCGGGTGTGTGGCTATTACCACCACGTGGCAAGGGGCCTATAGTTGCAGGAAGGCCGGCAAATTTTAAAACAGGATTTGTAAACAAGATGTGTTTATATTTTTCCTGTCCATATACCCAATTCGCAGTGTCATTGCCTAATTTTTTTTTCAATTCGGCTACAGCTTTTTCAAAACTGCTTTTTAAAAACTGGTTCCTGCTTTCAACTGTTTTGAAATAATTATTGTTGCCGGGATTTTGTAACCAGGTAATTATTTTTTTTAGTTGTAAGTCTATATAAGGCCGTAAACTATCATTTACTATTTGAGAATCAGCCTGGGAAATAATATTACGTTCCCACATTGCATATATCCCGGCGGGAATAGAATTTTTATTTAAAACATAATCCCATTTCTTCAACATACCGGCTGCCTTCATTGTCAGATCATCATTAAAAGATAATTCTCTAAGCATAGCAATCAACTCCCTGGCAGGTATAGAATAATAATCTGCCTGCAATAATTTCATATCGTCGATACTAAGGTTTTTTTTAGAAGAAAGCATTTCGTTTATACGTTGCCCACGGAAAGGATCAGCCCATGTAAAACCTACTGTATTCCAATGTCTAAAATCTGGCGGTACAACATATTCATTTGCGGTAGCCAAAAAATTTTTTGAAGGATTATAAGCATGAGGACGTTTCTTTATAGGTAAGTAACCGTCCCATTCGTATGTGCCGTCGCCGGGAATAGGTACCATGCCGCTAAAATGTTTTCGTTTTGGAGCAATACCAACCACCTGCCAGCCTATGTTTCCTTTTTTATCAGCCCACATCATATTCTCGGCAGGAATGAAATTATAGGATGCTGCTTTTCTAAACTGGCGCCAGTTTTTTGCCTGGTCAAATCGCAATGAAGATAGGTAGGGAGCAGAGCCTGGTTCTAACCAGGCACATTTAATTGCGTAACCCTTTTTATTGATGCTATCAATGTAAGTTACCGGGCCATGTACTGTATATCTTAATATTACAGCTACCGATGGTTTATTTTTAATGGCAATGCTTTCTGAAAGCTCCTGCATATTAACCCAGGCATTTTTATAAAAGTATTGCGATAAGTTTTGAGGATTTAAATCATAAACATACAAATCTTCAACATCTGTCCTGTGTATGGTTAAACCCCAGGCGCCATGCTGGTTGTGGCCAATAGAAACACCGGGGATAACCGGCTCGCCAGCACCAATAACATCCCAGCCTGGTGCAACCAAATGCACGATATATCTGAGCGAAGGAACAGCAACAAGTCGGTGTGGATCGTTTGCTAAAAAAGGCAAACCGGTTGAAGTTTTGCTCCCACTGACTACCCAATTATTGCTGCCCTGTGTACCACGCTGGATATTTGTTTTGGTAACATCTTCTTGCCTGAAAATTATTGACCTGTGGCTCGCTCTATACAGATCTAAAATTTCTTTTTTTAAAAGTTGCCCATTTATTTTATCATCTAATTTTAGATCAGGATTATTGGGGATAAACAGTGATAAGTCTTTAATTTTTTCTTCTCCTGCCTTTACAACTGCAATGCCTGTATTTAATTCATCTTCAATGTTGCCAAGTAATCCCTGGTGGCGTGAGATTACCACTTCCGGTGTCCACTTGCCAGGTAACATACCTAACAATTTGAATTCTTCCGGAAGTTTCTCTTGGGAGGATAAAATTTCGTCAACATACGCATTTACACCATCAACGTAGGCCATTATTATTTCGCTGCCATTTTTATGATAATGGTTTAACTCTTTATCCATGTTGCCCCTGAATTTAAACAGGCGTGTCCCGATATCCCGTAAAAGCTCACGCTCCCCAAAAATTTCAGCTACAGTACCGGTAGCCTGCCTCCGCCAAATTTCAAATTGAAAAAGCCTGTCTTTGGCTGCACAATAGCCCTGGGCAAAAAATAAATCGTGCTGGTTATTTGCATAAATATGGTTAACACCCCAACGGTCACGCAGCACCTCAACTTTTTCAACCAACCCTTTTATCTTAATGCTTACAATTTCCTGGGCATGTAATGCCTTACTGGAAAAAAATAAACAAAACAGAAAAATATTTTTTATAACTGTGCAGTATAGCTGAAAAGGCATAATCAAATTTTCTTATAATTTATATTCTACGCCAGATACGAAATGCGTTTTATGGAAAATATTTAATGTATAAAGCAATTATTCTTTCCTAAGTACTGAATATGTTTTTGTGATTAAGCATAGTCATTAATTCTGTCCGCAGAAAGTGACACTTCACTAAAACCCATCACTAAATTTTTAAAATTATTTTTCACCATCCAATTCCATAATCTTCTCCATGATTAGAAGAGCCTCCCCAAAAACTACCGTGTTTCCAATCGAACCAGATGGCATTAATAGGACCGCTGGTGCGGTCGTCAAACGATAAGGTATAGCCCATTTTTTTTAATTGGGTTCTTACTGCCTCGGGTGTTGTATTATGCAATAAAATATTACCAGGCCTTGGCTTGCGGTCATTTGTTTTATCGCCGCCCAATGACAGCCATAATTGATTGGTATTGATATTGGCCGCCTCGCAAGCTTGTTGTACTGTCATACCAAACTCCACCATGTTCAAAAAGAATTGCAAAAGATTTTGCTCTTGTGTGTCGCCACCTTGTACAGCAAAACTTAAAAAAGGCTTACCGTCTTTTAAAGCCAGGGTTGGAGTTAATGTTACCCGTGGTCTTTTGCCTGGTGCAACTACATTAAAAGGATTAAGTGTACTATCAAGTACAAAACTTTGCATGCGCTGGCTCATGCCTACACCGGTACGGCCTGCAATGCAGGCAGGAAGCCACCCACCCGATGGAGTGATTGATACTACCCAGCCTTCTGCATCGGCGGCTTCGACAGAAGTGGTGCCGCGATGGAGGCGGTCGAGGTAAGAAGAATCAGCCCCGGCGCTCTCTAAGGCCCCCTCTAAATCTCCCCCCACGGGGGAGACTT
>JALZIY010000330.1 GCA_030860085.1 Bacteroidota bacterium
TTGCTCTTGTAAGATTACTCCAAGAGTATTTTTGCTTTTCGCTGCGAAGATGAGGAATAAAATAATCTTCGCCTAATTGATAGAACTGCAAAATAGCATCGGCTATTGATTTTGGGGTTGGTTCGCAAATCAAACCAGCTTTACCATGTGGAACTAAAGAAGCAAGCCCGCCAACATTTGTTACCACCATTGGTTTTTCAAAATGATAGGCAAGGGGTGTAACGCCACTTTGCGTCGCATTGCGGTAGGGTTGTATAACTACATCGGCTGCTCCTAAATAATATTTTACTTCTGTATCCGGTATAAAAATATTTTTAAGAACCACCCTGTTTGCTAAATTGTTTTCTTTAATGATTTGCAGATAAGGTTTTTCATCCTCATAAAATTCTCCGGCAATTAGTAATATAATATTCGCTTGCTTTATGCGTTCATCATTCATTGCCTGCAGCAAAAGCTCAAGCCCTTTGTATTTACGGATAAATCCAAAGAACAAAATAATTTTTTCTTTGTTATTCAGCTTTAAGTAATCCCTTGCGCCATCCTTATTTATCTTTTCACCAAAATTATCATACAAAGGATGCTGTACTATTTGGGCGGGGTTGTGTTGTTCAAATTTTCGCAGATCATTTAATACTTTGCTACTCATGGTAATAAACGCATCACAGGATTTTAAAAAGTAGCGGGTAAAGTTTCTGTCACCAGGGCGATGTTCATGTGGAATAATATTATCTGCAATGCAAATTATTTTTGTGTGCTTATTTTTTCGCACCTGGCGAAGTATTGTTCCTAACGCCGGCCCCATAAAAGGTATCCAAAAACGTACAACGATAATATCTGGATTTTTATCCCGCAGCCACCGTCCAACCTTTATCCAATTAGCCGGATCAACAGAATTGATAGTAGAATGAATAATCAATTTTTTTGGAGCAGGCTCAGTGCTGTATTGTGTTTTGCCGGGGAAAAAAAGAGAAGGATATTGTAATGAGAAAGAAACAATTTCGCAATGCGCACCTTCAGAGATAAACTCCTGAGCCAAACGCTGGTTAAAAGTAGCTAATCCTCCCCGCAAGGGATGTGCAGGACCTATGATGAAAATACGCTGCATTATACACCTAACTTTTCTTCTATAAGATAATAGTTACGACCTGGTGCATTACGTGCAATTAATTCAGAAATAAACCCTGCTAAAAACAATTGCATACCAATGATTATTGACGTGAGTGCCAAATAAAACCCGGGGCGGTTAGTCAGCGCCAATGCAGGATTAAGAAACTTTGAAATGATGAGATATAGCGTAATTAACAAACCGACAATAAAAAAAACTGTTCCCCAAAGACCAAAAAAATGCATAGGACGCTTAGAGAATTTGCCTACAAAAACAATAGACATGAGGTCTAAAAATCCATTTACAAAACGCTCCCAGCCAAACTTGGTGATGCCATACTTCCGGGGCCTGTGCTCTACCACTTTTTCACCTATTTTTCTAAACCCAGCCCAATTTGCCAGCACGGGTATGTAGCGGTGCATTTCCCCATAAACTTCTATGCTTTTTACAAGTTTTTTACGATAGGCTTTTAAACCACAGTTAAAATCATGAAGCTTTATTTTTGATACTCTCCTGGTGACCGCATTGAAAAATTTGGAAGGAATATTTTTGGTCAGTGTATTATCATGTCTTTTTTTCTTCCATCCGCTCACCATGTCGAAGCCATCTTGTGTTATCATCCTATACAATTCAGGAATCTCATCGGGGCTGTCCTGTAAATCTGCATCCATGGTGATAACGACATTGCCCTGTGCGGCTTTAAAGCCTTCATTTAATGCTGCTGATTTACCATAATTGCGCTGAAACCGTATGCCTTTGATATTTTCATTTTCTATGCGCAGTTTTTCTATCATTTTCCATGAATCATCAACGCTGCCATCATCTACTAACACGATCTCATACAACCAGCCATTTTCTTCACAAATGCATTTGATCCAATCGCAAAGCTCAGGAAGCGATTCTTCTTCATTAAAAAGCGGGACTACAATAGAAAGATCCATGTTAAGATGGTTGATCACTAAAAGATTTTTCCTGATTATTTGTAAACGGGTCCTTTTTCTTTTTAATAATCAATGCAAAAATTAAAGCAAAAATGCTGCTTATTATTACTGAAAAGGCGTATGATAAAATTATATTATTGAAACCAGTTTTTTTTGTTTTGTCTATATCCATTTTCTCTAGCTGTTCATCTATTTTACTTTGCTCCATGTTTGCTTTTTCTAACATGGTTTCAATTGAATTTTTCATCTTATCAAAAAATGCTGGATCAATATATTTTAGATATATATAAGTAAATAAGTTGTAAAAAAGTTCAAAGATTAACACACAAACAAACATTGTTTGAAAGGCATCTTTAAATTCAATAAATCCTCCTAAACTCTTTTTTCTAGTAATCCCACAAACTAACAAAAGTATTAAAACGACTATAAATCCTAAAGCCGCAGAAACAGTTAATATAATGGGATTATCAGCACCAAATTTATAACGCCAAAGAAGGAATATTGTATAAACGAACCCGGCTATTACGCCCCATTTTACACCATGAGAAACATTCGAAGTTTGTTCCATAAAAAGTTTTATTGATTCAAAAATAAGCCCCCTTTATTGATAATCCCCAAAGGCCGGCCATATAATTCACTACCAAATAAAGATGTGTTCTTTGATTTTGACTTATTCAATTCTTTTGTAAATGACCACGATTCATCTGGGAGAAATAAACTAATACAAGCCTGGTGCTGTAACTTTATAGATACGGATGGTAACTCAAAAAGTTTTCTCGCACTAGTAGAGAATATTTCAATCAATCTATTTACAGAAATTTCGGGTATAGCAGTTTTAACTATAGCAAAACTGGTTTGCAAACCAATCATACCATTATGTGCATACTCAAATTCCACCAGTTTATGATCAATATCCTGTGGAAAATGATGTGAAGCAATACAATCAATTGTGCCATTCAAAACAGCTTCAATCAGGGCTTGCTTGTCTTTTTTGGTACGCAAGGGTGGATTTACTTTTAGATTAGGATCATAATCAGACAGGTCTTCATCAGTATATAATAGATGATAAGGGGCAACTGAACAACTTACTTGTATACCTTGTTTTTTTGCCCTGGAGATCAGCTCTATAGATTTAATTGTGGAAACGCCGGTAAAATGAATCTTTGAACCGGTATATTTTACAAGCTCAATATCCCTCGCAATCATTAATTCTTCTGCAATGGACGGTTTTCCCTGCAAACCCAACCGGGTAGATATAACACCTTCATGCATTAATC
>JALZIY010000331.1 GCA_030860085.1 Bacteroidota bacterium
GTATTCATCTACTTCTCCATCCATGATCATATTGAAGCCACGGATGGTTTCTTCAATCGGCACCAACACTCCTTTTAAACCTGTAAAGGCTTCTGCAACATGAAAGGGTTGTGATAAGAAACGTTGAACACGTCGTGCTCGGGAAACCGTTAATTTATCTTCATCACTTAATTCATCTAAGCCAAGAATGGCAATAATATCCTGTAATTCTTTATAACGTTGCAAGGTCAACTTCACCCTGTTTGCACAATTATAATGTGCATCACCCACTACGGAAGGCATCAAAATTCTTGAAGTAGAATCAAGTGGATCTACCGCAGGATAAATACCAAGGTCGGCAATCTTACGGCTCAATACCGTTGTGGCATCCAGGTGGGCAAAGGTTGTTGCGGGCGCCGGATCGGTTAGGTCATCGGCAGGTACATATACCGCTTGAACAGAAGTGATAGAACCATTTTTTGTAGAGGTAATTCTTTCCTGCATAATACCCATTTCTGTAGCAAGCGTTGGTTGATAACCTACTGCTGAAGGCATACGGCCTAATAAGGCAGATACTTCAGAACCGGCTTGTGTAAAACGGAAAATGTTATCAACAAAAAATAATATGTCGCGGCCTTTTCCCTGTCCATCACCATCTCTATAATATTCAGCTAAGGTTAAACCACTCAAAGCAACTCGTGCACGGGCACCTGGCGGCTCGTTCATTTGTCCAAAGACAAAAGTAGCTTTTGATTCTTTTAATTCTTCCATGTTCACCTTGCTCAAATCCCAACCCCCTTCTTCCATACTGTGCTTGAACGCTTCACCATAATTCATGATGCCTGCTTCAATCATTTCACGCATCAGATCATTTCCTTCACGGGTACGCTCACCCACACCTGCAAATACAGATACGCCGGCATAGGCCTTGGCAATATTGTTGATCAACTCCTGTATCAATACGGTTTTGCCTACACCTGCACCACCAAACAAACCAATTTTACCTCCCTTTGAATAAGGTTCAATCAGGTCGATAACTTTAATACCTGTAAACAATACTTCTGTTGCCGTTGACAAATTTTCAAATGCAGGTGGCTTGGCATGTATAGCACGGCCATTTACTTTAGGCACAGGAGGTAATCCATCAATAGGATCGCCTGTTACATTAAACAAGCGGCCTTTTATAGCTTCACCTGTAGGCATGGTAATAGGAATACCCGTATCCACCACATCTACACCACGCATTAAACCTTCTGTGCCGTCCATGGCAATGGTACGAACACTGTCCTCGCCTAAGTGATTTTGCACTTCAAGCACAAGGATATCACCATTATCTCGTTTAATTTCCAATGCATTTAAAATATCGGGAAGCTGATCTTTAAATTGCACATCTACAACAGCGCCAATTATCTGTTTTACCTTACCAACTTTTGCCATAATAAGCTTTTAGAAGAAATTTGAATGAAGCCTGTTAAAAGGAAACAGTGACTTTCATTTTTCGGGTGCAAAGGTAAGGGGATTGGCCATTTATTGCCGATCGAAATGCTTCAAAAATAATTTAATATAAGTTTTATTAGCTCTAAAAAAATAAAAGCCACTCTCAATAAAAGGTGATTTGAATAAGATATTGCAGTTGTGTAGTTAATATATTTCTTCAGAACAATCTGTTGGCAGAGGACACCTGGGGGTCCCTGATCAGTAAGTGTTCTGTGTTTATAGTTCATCCGTAGAATCATTACAACCAGTTAATAAAATCATTGCAGATGATGGGAAGCAAAAAATATTTTTATAATACTGCGTTTTGGTAATTAAAATATAAGAATGTATAAAAGTCTACAAACTTTCGTCATCCTGCGGATCGCCATAAACCTTCAGTGGTGGGGCAAATCTCTCCCAAATCATAAGAACATAGTTTAAGGGACGAGCAGTCACTCATCGATTCATTCCCTGAAGATTTTTCTTTTCCTAACCAAAAGTAAATGATTAAGGTAGTGTGCGGTTGCCAAAATCTTTTTTTTAAAATTTCATGCAACGTTAAGTTCGACTTCATTTAACTTTTGAACTTTCATCTGCTAATAAGTTATTAAAAATTTAACCAGTTAATTTAAATGAAAAATTTGTTGTGAAAGGGCACAGCTTTTGTATTTTCACATCACTATGAAACATTTTTTAATCTACCTTACCGTACTCTCTAATTTCTTTATTGCCTGCAATTCCCAAAATGCACAGGGAGATTCTTCCGATCAAAACCAATCAAAAAACGAATCCGAAAAAAAAATCAGCAAACGTGATTATAGCATCACACGATCTAACTCCTACTCTGATCTTTTTATGGACAGCATGGCTGTTGATAATTTTATTAAAGAGAAAAAAATTAACAATACTATTTCACGGCGCATGCTCAGCTTTTACAATGCCAGAAATTTTCAATACGCATGGTTTGCTACCAATGGTTTAACAGAGCAGGCGAGAGGTTTCTGGAACCTTCATGATTATCACACCACCTATGCCTATGACAGCGCACTCCATAGTAAAGCGTTACAAAAAAGAATGGACAAACTGATCGCAGAAGATAGTCTTTCTGTAAGAGCTTCGGATAAATCCATACTTAATACGGAAATAGCAATGACCCAACATTTTATTCAGTACATGATGGGAGCTTATGAGGATGGCTTTATAAAGCGTAAAGAAATGGAACGTTTTGTTCCGTTCAAAAAAAGAAATGCGCTGGAAGTGGCCGATTCATTAATTAAGAAGAAACACAAGGACGATAAATATTTTGAAGATGCTAATATCCGCTACGGCCAATTAAAAGAACATTTGAACCGGTATTATAAACTTGTTGCGCAAGGTGGGTGGCAGCCTGTTAGCATTACAGGTAAAAGCCTGAAAAAAGGAACTTCATCGCCGGTGGTATCTAAAATAAAAAGTAGATTGCAAATGACGGGTGATATGCCCGGAACGGATACAAGCCAGTTATTTAATGATACGTTGGAAATAGCCGTTAAAATCTTCCAGGTGCGTCATGGTTACACTCCCGATGGAGTGATTGGGCCAATGGTACTAAAAGAAATGAATGTATCTGCAGAGAAGCGTTTGCAACAATTGTTGATCAACATGGAACGCATGCGCTGGATGCCGAATGAACCTACATCCGATAACCTTATAGTTGTCAATATTCCCGAATATGTTCTTCACATGTATGAAGGAAAAAAGAAAGTATGGGATATGAATGTGGTAGTTGGAAAAGAAGGACATAATACAACAATGTTTACAGGCGATCTGAACCAGATAGTATTTAGCCCGTATTGGAATATACCTGAAAGTATTGTGGAGAAAGAAATTTTACCTAAAATGGAAAGCAATCCTAATTATTTAGCCAGCCAGAATATGGAAATTGTAAAATACGATGGAAGTCTGCCTACTATTCGTCAAAAACCAGGAGGCGATAATGCATTAGGACAGGTGAAATTTCTATTTCCCAATAGTTTCGATATTTATTTTCATGATACGCCTTCCAAAAGTTTATTCAGCAAGGATAAAAGGGCATATAGCTATGGATGCATTCGCTTAAGTGATCCTGCTAAAATGGCTGAATATCTTTTGCGCAACCAACCAGAATGGACACCGGAGAAAATACATTCAGCCATGAATGCAGAAGAGGAAAAGTTTGTAAAAGTTAAAAAAGCAGTACCTGTTTTTATTACTTATTATACGGCCTGGGTTGATGATAATGGGCAATTAAATTTTCGCGATGATATTTATAAACATGACGAAAAGCTAACCAAAAAAATGTTTACCAGTACAAAACTAATTGCAAAGCGATAAGCCCCCATCCCCTAAAGGGGAGCGTCAGTTTTAAAGAATAAATTCCTTCCGCCCCGGTGGTGTTTTCACCAACGACGAAAAATTTTTACAAAGCCAGAAACGTTTCTGGCTTTGTTTTTTAAAAACTCATTTACGTAGGTTTGCAACATGAGCCATTTTGTACAGGAAGTATCTACACCTAAACTGATGAATGAGTTTCTTGAGGTGAATGTTACGGTCAATAAAAACAATCCCAATTATATCCGCCCTTTAGATAAAGACATTTTAGATGTTTTCAATCCTAAAAAAAATAAAACTTTTCGTTTTGGAACTGCTATCCAATGGATATTAAAGGACGAAAAAAATAAATCTATTGGACGGATAGCAGCCTTTACCAATAAAAAATATAAAAACAAGGGTGATGATGTACCTGTTGGGGGCATTGGGTTTTTTGATTGCATAAATGACCAGGCGGCGGCGGATGTATTATTGAACACTGCAAAAAAATGGTTAGAGCAGAAAGGCATGCAGGCCATGGACGGGCCTATCAATTTTGGTGAGCGTGACCGCTGGTGGGGCATGTTGGTAAAAGGTTTTCAGCCGCCTTTGTATTGTATGAATTACAACCCGCCCTATTACCAAACCTTGTTTGAAACCTATGGTTTCCAGCCTTTTTTTAACCAGGTCTGCTTTGGAAAACATTCCAAGCAAAAACTATCTGACAAAACCCTGTTACGTCACGCCATCTTTGAAAAAGATCCAGATTTCGAAGTGCGTACAATAAAAAAAAAACAACTGGAAAAATATGCTTCTGATTTTGCCACGGTTTACAACAAAGCCTGGGCAGGACATGGCGGTTTAAAAGAATTGAAAAAAGAACAGGTGATGTTAACGTTCAATAAAATGAAACCCGTAATGGATGAAAAAATCATTTGGTATGTCTATCACAAAGAAAAGCCTATTGCAATTTTTGTAAACCTGCCCGATCTGAATCAATGGTTCAAACATCTAAATGGCAAATTCGACTTGCTTCATAAACTTAAATTTTTATGGGTCAAAAAAACGAAGCCGTGCACAAAATTTAATGGAATCGTGTTTGGGATTGTACCTGAATTTCAAGGCAAAGGCATTGATGCTTTTATTGCCGGAGAAGCTTACAAAACGGTCATCCACATGGATTATACAGAATATGAAATGCAATGGATTGGCGATTTCAATCCTAAAATGTTGAATGTCGCACTAAGCCTCGGTGATGTGCATCAAACCCGCCAATTAATTACTTATCGTTATTTATTTGACAGGACAAAAGAATTTGTACGGCATCCTATGTTAAATTAAAACCTGTATTTTTATTTTATGGAAACGATGATTATAAAAGGTAAGTCGAGGAGCGACCTCGAATTGTTTTTAAAATTGGCTTCTAAATTCAGGTTAAAAGCTAAGATATTATCAGAAGAAGAAAAAGAGGACATTGGCTTATCAATAGCCATTCAAAAAGACAAAACAGAGGAGTTTATTAATACTGATGCTTTCGTGAAGAAATTGAAATCATGATTGTACTTATCGATAAGTCATTTCAAAAAGACATGGCAAAAGTAAAAGATAAGAAAACGAAAATTTCATTGGCTAAAATTATAGAAGAGATACAAAAAGTATCTAACTTAAGAAGTTGGGAACATCAAAAAACTTAGCGGGTTTGATAATCATTACAAAATACGTTTAGGCGACTATCGAATAGGCTTAATTGCAGATAAAAATGAAATTCAATTGATTCGCTTCCTACACAGGAAAGAAGTTTATAAATATTTTCCTTGATTAATTAAGCTCAATATTATCACTGCTTTTTTCTGCCTTAAATTAGTCTTAGTCTTCATAAAATTATTTCATTTCCAGCACATCCTTTACCTTAGCAAGCGGGGCACGGTTATGGAAAAATTTATAGTATCTGCCAGGAAATACAGGCCACAAACCTTTGATACGGTTGTTGGCCAGCAACATATTACAACAACGCTGAAAAATGCAATCAGGAATGATCATTTAGCACATGCTTTTCTTTTTTGTGGTCCGCGTGGTGTAGGTAAAACCACGTGTGCCCGCATCCTGGCAAAAACCATCAACTGCGAAAATCAAACAGAGGAAGGCGAAGCCTGCAACACCTGTAACTCCTGCAAGTCTTTTAATGAAGGCACTTCGCTGAATATTCATGAGTTGGACGCTGCAAGTAATAACTCAGTAGATGATATACGCAACCTCGTTGACCAGGTACGTTTTGCACCACAGGCAGGCAAATACAAAGTGTATATCATTGACGAGGTGCACATGCTTAGTTCTTCGGCATTTAATGCATTTTTAAAAACACTGGAAGAGCCTCCTCCGTATGCCATTTTTATTTTAGCTACTACGGAAAAACATAAAATTCTTCCTACCATTTTAAGCCGCTGCCAGATATTTGATTTTAAGCGGATCACCTTACAAGATACCGTTATACACTTAAAGGAAATTGCTCAAAAGGAATACGTGAATGCAGAAGAGGCGGCCTTGCAATTAGTAGCGCAGAAAAGCGAAGGTTGCATGCGGGATGCGCTGAGCATACTCGATAAAATTGTGAGCTTTACCAATGGAATAGTAACCTACGAAAATGCGATTGAACATTTGAATATCCTTGATGCGGATTATTATTTTAAGTTGATGGATTGCATGCTTGACCAGGATTTGGCCGGTTCCATGTTGCTTTACGATGATATTAATAAGAAAGGTTTTGAGGGAGACATGGTACTTAACGGATTAGCTGAATTTATCAGGAATTTATTGATCTGCAAAGATGAACGGGTGGTGGGCTTGTTGGAAGTAGTGGAAAGTTTTAAGAAAAAATATGTGGAGACAGCTAAAAAAACTGATGCTGCTTATTTAATTAGTGCACTGAACATTTTAAATGAAGCAGAAATTAATTTTAAAGCTGCACGGAACAAACGATTGCATGTAGAATTGGTTTTAATTAAACTTTGTTACCTGCAACAAGCATTACAACTGACTGCACAGGGAGGCGGTATTGAAAAAAGCAAACTAACGGATACAGCCAGGTCAATTGCATTTAAGCAGATTACCCCAATCGCTTTCAGGCCTTTACCAATTATTGAAAAGAAAGAAACTGCTGAAGCAAAACCTCACTCATCTCCAAAGACTAACAATGTAAAGCTGATAATAGATGCGGCAAAAGAAAAAATGGAAACGGTTGAAGAAGTAAAAGAAGTTTATAAGGCCACTCCTCAACCTTCTGCAAAAAAAATATCTTCACTTGATTCTATTCGCCGGCAGTTTGATACTACACAATGTGATGAAGTAATTAAAGACAATGCCTTAGAACTTTCTTCATTAATAAAAGCCTGGCAGGCGTTTATACAGGTTTTAAATGAGGCTAAAAATCCAGCCTGGCAAAGCTTTGAATTAGCACAGCTAAATATTGTCGATGCTAATAGTTTTGAAGCCGTGGTTAGCAATAACATCAACCAAAAATTTTTAGAATTTGAACGAAACAAAGCTTGTGGTTTTTTGCAAAAAAAATTATGCAATAAGGCCTTGCAGTTTAGCATTCTTATTACCA
>JALZIY010000345.1 GCA_030860085.1 Bacteroidota bacterium
TTCCAACCAGGCTTTATTTTCCAAATACCAATCAATGGTTTGGCTTAGGCCTTCTTCAAAGGTTACGCTGGGTTGCCAACCGAGTTCTTTATTTATTTTACTTGCATCTATTGCGTATCGCCGGTCATGACCAGGCCGGTCTTTTATATACGTAATTAAACCCTGACTGGTGCGTGGTGCATTTCCTAATTTTTCATCCATTTGCTTACAAAGCAGTTTCACCAAATCAATATTTTTCCATTCATTAAAACCGCCAATATTATAGGTATCTCCAATTTTTCCTTTGTGGTAAACAAGGTCAATTGCGGTGGCGTGGTCTTTTACAAACAGCCAGTCGCGGGTATATAATCCATCACCATAAACCGGCAATGGCTTTTTGTTGATGATATTATTGATAAAAAGCGGAATTAATTTTTCCGGGAAATGATTAGGGCCATAATTGTTGGAACAATTACTTATAACAAAAGGTAAAAGATAGGTTTCGCCGTAAGCTCTGACAAAATGGTCGGAGGAAGCCTTGGAAGCGGAATAAGGCGAATTGGGTGAATAAGGGGTTTGTTCTGTAAAAAACCCCGTTTCACCTAAAGCACCATACACTTCGTCTGTTGAGACGTGGTAAAAACGGTAAGATGTAGCGTTGTTGAGTTGTTGATCTACTGACCCTTCGGCAAGCTCAGGGTGACAAAGGTATTCTGCCCACTGCTTTTTTGCTGCGTTTAAAAGATTAACAGTGCCCACTACGTTTGTATAGACAAAATCCATTGGTGATAAAATGGAACGGTCAACATGAGATTCAGCAGCCAAATGAATAATACCATCCGGATTATACTTTACAAAAACTCTTTGTAATCCGGCAATATCCAAAAGATTTACTTTTTCAAAAAAATAGTTAGATGCTTTTTCAATGTCTTTAAGATTTTCCAGGTTACCTGCATAGGTGAGCGCATCGAGATTTATGATTTTGTAGTCAGGGTATTTTGTAACAAATAAACGAACAACATGCGAACCAATGAAACCGGCACCCCCGGTAATGATAATAGTTTTGCTCATATAGAGTAAGAGAAATTATGATGGCTCCTATACCATTCAAACGCATTTTTTAAGCCTTCTTTTACGCTTATGTTTGGATTATAATCTAACAGCGTTTTTGCTTTTGATATATTAGCAAGGCTATGGCGCACATCGCCTGCTCTTTCAATTCCATGCTTCGGCGCCAGGTCACTACCGGCTATTTGTTTAAGGTGTTCGAACAATTCATTCAATGTTGTTTGTTCTCCACAGGCAATATTATATACCTGGTTTAGCGCTTGTGAATCATTGGTAAACAAGGCTTTTATGTTAGCCTGCACCACATTATCTACAAAAGTAAAATCACGGCTGTGCTCTCCATCGCCATTGATAAGAGGTGGCTCGTTGTTTAAAACAGCTTTCATAAAGAGTGGTATAACTGCAGCATAGGAGCCATTTGGATCTTGCTTTGGGCCAAACACATTGAAATATCGTAAGCCAATTAATTCTAAACCGTACACCCTGTCATACACTTTTGCATACAGTTCATTCACATACTTGGTTACGGCATAGGGAGAAAGAGGGTTTCCAATTTTATCTTCCAGTTTTGGCAAATCCGTATGGTCCCCATAGGTGGAGGAGGAAGCAGCATATATCACCCTTTTGATATTGCTTTCTTTTGCGGCTGTAAAAATGTTGAGCGTACCGCTGATATTTACTTCATTAGTGGTAAGAGGATCATCAATAGAACGTGGCACGGAGCCCAACGCTGCCTGGTGAGAAATGGCATCGAATCCTTCCATTGCCTGCAAACAAGCTTTGTAATTTCTGATATCGCCTTCTAAAAATTCAAACTTGTCGTTTTGTTTAAAGGCCTTAATATTTTGCAAATTTCCTGTACTCAAGTTATCAAACACTCTTACACTTTCCACATCAGGATGTTGTAATAAACGTTCAGTAAGATTAGATCCAATAAACCCGGCGCCACCTGTAATTAAAACACGCATTATACTTTTTCTTTTGTTTTTTTCTTCTGCGATTTCTTTAAATTAAGCCCGCCAAACCATTTTGAAAACTTGCCGGGAGGCGGTCCTTCGTCTTCAAAATAACCCGAGCCGTAAGCATATCCATATTTCCCATTTCCTCCATATCCATAGCCGCCGCCCTGTGCTTTCACATCATTTAAAACAATAGATATTTTTGGAAGCTTACCTTGTTTGTGAAATTCATCAATCAAACCCATTTGTTTTTTGTGAGTATAACCTTGCCGTACTATATATAAAGTAGCATCGGCAAAACGGCTAAGTGACATGGCATCACTAACCATACCCACCGGTGCAGTATCAATAATAATAACGTCAAAGTTTTGTTTCAGGTAATCAAACAGTTCATTTAATTTGGTATCCAGTAAAAGTTCTGAAGGATTTGGTGGCACCGGACCACATGCCATCACATACAAATTATCATAGCCCGGTACAGCAATTGGCAGTTCTTCTGCACGTATTTTACCCAATAAATAACTAATAATACCAGCGTTTTTGGTAATGTTTAATTGCGAAAGAATTTTTGGTTTACGAATATCCAATTCAATTACAATTGTCTTTTTACTTGCCAGTGACATAACTGCGCCCAAATTAGTGCTGATAAGAGATTTTCCTTCACCGCTAAAGGAAGAAGTAACGAGCAATACTGGTTTTTCAATTTTAGTTAAAAAAAACTGCAGGTTTGACCGGATTATACGAAATTGTTCGGCAACAACTCCACGATTGTTTGGTTTTACAATAAGGGTATCCTTTATAAAAGAATGACCTATTTCCCCAATAATTGGTACATCAGTAGCTTTTTCAACATCATGACGGGAATTTACCTTATCATTCAGTGATTCTAATAAAAAAATGAGTAAAACAGGTAAGGCTAAACCAATTACTACAGCGATAATCCGGGTAGCTTTTCTATTAGGTTTTACAGGAGTTAAATTTGGGTGTGCCGGCCCAATAACTTTCATATTTGAGATTGTACCAGCAAGTGAAATGGCTGTTTGCTCTCGTTTTTCCATTAAAAGATTAAACACTGCCTGTTTGCTTGCTTGTTGTCTTTTTATTTCCTGTAAGTTTTGTTCTTTAGCCGGCAAGGTACGGAACCGGGTATTAAACCGTGTGCCGGTTTTCTCAAGCCTGTTAACTGTTATGCTGATGGAGCGGCGAAGGATGCGCAGGCTTTCCAGGATATTAACCCGCAGGCGTTCAATCCGGTCGGATTGTTGTTGAACACGTGGATTAGTGACAGGTATATTCGCATCTATAAGATGTTTTCGCTCAGTCTGTGCCTGATTATATTCACCAATCATCCCATTTAATGTAGCATCGCTCAAGCCTAAAGAAGAAGGCACGGTTTCATAAGCATTTCTATTAGCGCCCAGGTAATTCTCAATCTGTTGTGCAATATTATCCTGCGCTGTGCCGGAAATTATTTCTCTTTCATTTTCCTCTATTTGTTGAAAATAGCTTGCTCCATACGCTTCAGGAGGGACGATAATATCATTTTTATTTTGGAAGGCTAATAATTTCCCGGTTACACTATCTAACTCTTTCTCCACTCCCTTCATTCGCCTGTCAATGAAATCCAGCATGCGCCGGTTCGTTTCATTTTTATCTTCTCTTGTTACTACCTGGTATTCTTTCATCAGCTGGTTAATTACATCTGCAGCTAATTGAGGATGATTAGCCTCTAAACTGATCAATACAGTACCAGTGGCACCTTTTGGAGCTACGGAAAGACCGCCACCTAATAAACCGGCTACACTTCTTGTAGGCTGCCAAATAACTCTATACTCAGCGGCTAAATTATTATAATCTGGATTTTTTACCAGTCGAAACAAGCCAAACCCTGATTTAAATGTTTGTCCAAAAGAAATTATATTTTCTTCATTATTTATACGAAAGCTTTGCTTGTTAGATACACTAATATTTAATGTAAAACTGCTATTAGAGTCGGCTAATTGGAGTGCTTCTATTGTGAAAGGAGAACCAGTATAAAGATTGGTTTCTGCAATCTTGCCTATTGAAAAATAGGAAAAATTAAGATCTAAACTGTCCACCACTCTTTCCAATACAGGCTGTGATTGCAATATCTCAATTTCATTTTGAATGTTCATGGAATTATCCATCACAAATAATTGCTGAAAAGGGTCAGCGCTATTTGTTCCGGGATTATCCTTTTTTACTATTAATGCTCCGTTAGATCTATATACTGGTGTAGCATAACGCAAATAGAGAAAAGCTCCCACTAATGCCAAGGCAACAGATATAATAATAAGTGGCAAAAATCGTACATACTTAAAGAAATAATCTTTCAGCCCCATGCCTTGCATATCTCTTTTCACAGTTTGAAATTGTTCCTCCATTTAGATGGATATTATTTTATTATTTTATTATTTTACGCTAACTCTATCAACACCCGACAGTCAACGGTAGGCTATCCGGGAGCAACGGTCAACTGTCAACAGTAATCCGTGAATCAACGCCATGACACTACCTGTTAAGTAATGTAATAAGAATGGCAGCAGTTGAAATAATGCTGGTAGCAAAACCTATTTGCTGAATGATGCGTCCTTGTTCGGTCTGGCGAATTTTGTAGCGGGTTTGCTCCACGAATATTACATCATTTTGCTGCAATTGATAGTACGGCGACTCAAACATTTTAGTAGTGGTAACATCTACAATACCTAATTTTCTTTTACCGCTTTCTTCTCTTAATATCTTAACTTCTTTTTTCTTTCCAAACTCGGTTATATCACCTGCCATAGCAAGGGCTTCGAGCAAAGTAAGATTTTCAACAGGGACGGAATGTACACCAGGAGCCCCTACTTCACCTATCACTATGATCCTGAAATTTAGAAACCGGATAATAACTGTGGGATTAGTCAATTGATCCCTAAGTTTTAATTTAATGCTTTCTGTTAACTCAATTCTGGTCAAACCAGCCGCAGAAAGTACTCCTAACCTGGGCAATTCTATATTTCCATTCTGATCTACCAGGTATCCAGGTAGTTGTAAACTTTGTTGTCCCCCCACCATCTGATTAATGATGCTATAATCCTGGTCTACTCTGGGGTCAAGGCTGGCACTGGAGATTTGCACAGATAACAGGTCATTTTTCTGGATGACAGGTTCCGTTATAAAGAATGCTTTTTGGGTGGTTGTATCGGTCAGATCCTCTAAATAATTATATACAGCTCTCTGTGTTTTGCAAGAAGCAAAAGATAAGGAGATGATAATAATAAATATTAATAATCGCATTAAACCTTTTTAATTTGAGTTAATTGAAATTAATTTACTTCTGTCAATATTGGCTACCAACATATATCCTAAACTATCTATCAACACTTTAGCAATTTTATTTTTTACTTCAAGCACTTTTCCCTCTTTATCCATCAGTGGCCCTGATAGAATACGTACTTTTTCATCCGGTTTAATATCGACTTTTACTAACTCTACATTCTCATGTTCATCTAAAAATTTTTTTATGATTTGGATCTCTTTTTCTTTAATAACAGCAGGTTTACCATCCCAGTATACAAAATTGACCACTCCATCTGTCATACGCACAGGCGTTCTGCCTGCCTCATCTGTTTTTACAAATACATAGGATTTAAAAAGGGGCTCTTCCACAAGTTTTATTCTATCACTCCATCTGCGACGAACTTTATTTAACGGACAATAACTTTCTATGCCTTTTTGCATTAAAAGGATATGCACTTTTTTTTCCCAACGCGGACGGGTATATATGGCAAACCATTTTGTATTCATTTTATTATCATGGCATAGCTTCGCTCCCTCAGTCACAATTATTTTTTGTAACAGTTAAAGCGTTTAGCAGATGCGGGTGCAAATATAGGCCATGCTGTGGGAGTGGCAAACACTTAAAAAGAACGGATTTTGAATAGGTTATTTGAAAAATAGAGTACTGCACACTTCATTATAATGATCATTGTATTGAATTTTGAATTTTCCTCCACTTGCTTACAAATAGCCTTCTGCCTTCCATCGTAAATTAATAATAACCTTCCGGTGAAATCTGTCTTATAAATCATTGAAGTACAGAATTTGATACCTGCCAAATTTTACTTTCCAACGCCTTGTATTTACAACATTGTGCATATAATCTTTATAAAGGCAGCGTTCTAATTATTATTACATTTATCTAAATAACTGCTTTGAATCAACGCTACTATTCGCTTGATGTTTTTAGAGGTGCTACTGTTGCTTTAATGATCTTAGTAAATAATCCCGGATCGTGGGTACATATTTACAGCCCTTTAAAACATGCTCCCTGGCACGGACTTACACCTACTGATCTTGTTTTTCCTTTCTTTCTTTTCGCAGTGGGTAATGCCATGGCTTTTGTAATGCCCAAGCTGGAAGCAGCCGGTGACGCAACTTTTTGGCGAAAAGTAGTTAAACGAACTTTAATCATTTTTTTTATTGGTTTGTTTTTAAACTGGTGGCCCTTTGTTCGGTGGCAGGATGATCGATTATTAATCAATGCCTGGACCTGGACGAACAGTTCTGGAGCAGTTTCAGGTGTAAGAATTTTAGGCGTGTTGCAACGAATTGCATTGTGCTATTTTTTTGCTTCCATTATTGTTTACTATTTAAAAGCAAGAGGTGCTTTTTTAGCCGGATTAATTTTATTGTTGCTTTACTGGCTGTATTGTGTATGGACCAATCCTATTGACCCATATAGTTTAGCGGGTTGGGCGGGCACCGATATTGATAAGGTCTTATTAGGAGAAGTGCATATGTATAAAGGAGAAGGCATTGCTTTTGATCCGGAAGGAATATTGAGCACCATCCCCGCTATAGTTCAGGTGATTTTTGGTTATTTAGTTGGCGATTATATAATCAAGAAAGGAAAAGAACAAACAATAGGCAACAAAGTGCAGATGATGGATGAGGATACAAAAATGAAAAATAATAATCGGCAAACAACAAATCAGAAGCGACAAACTACTTATTACGGGCTACACAAAGTAGAGGCTGAACAAGAAGAAACTGAAAGCCAAATGGAGGAAACGAAAAACGAAAAACAAAAAGCTGGACTTCAAACTAATCTCTATAAAATCATTACCGGACTTTTCATTGTAGCAATGGCATTTTTATTTACAGGGTATGCCTGGGGATTAAGTTTTCCGATCAATAAAAAAATATGGACAAGCTCTTATGTAGCACTGACTACTGGAATGGCGATTGCTATTTTAGCCACATTAATCTATGCTATAGAATTAAAGAAAATACGTGGTTGGTGGACCCGCTTTTTTGATGTATTTGGCAAGAATGCACTTTTTGTTTTTGCACTCAGCGCTTTTTTGCCAAAGGGCTTACGATTGATCCGTATTCCAAATGGCGTTAATGATAAAGGTGTAGCGCAATACATCAGTCCCTGGAACTGGCTATATGAAAAAGTGTACAAATTTGTGCCCGGCGCACCGGAGGTTGGCTCACTGCTATTTGCACTAACAGTTATTTTCTTTATGTGGGCTATTTGCTATTGGATGGATAAGAGGAGAATTTACATCAAAGTATAAACGCCCCCTGTCCCCCGGTGGGGGAACTTGGCTCCCTGTCCCCCGGTGGGGGAACTTAGGTCAGTATTTTCATTTTTATTTACAATCATGTTTCTAAAATAAATGTTGAACTGAAGTTTGCTTTGTACCTGTTGTGATAGTTGCATTATGCTTAATAGAATTACAAATGTACAAGGACTCAACAGACGATGATAGTCCCAAAGGATGCCTTCGCATAGTAATGCTGCCGGGTTAAATAAAAAAAGAAAAAAATTTTAGTGGAACAAAATTGCATAAAATAAAGTTTCTTCAACCTTGTCCCCCCGTCAGGGGGGACAAGGGTTTATTCACCCATAATCGCATTACTCTTTCCCTTCCTCCATTGTTTCGGCTGCGCACCATCCATCTTAACAATCTTGGGATGAAACACACCAACTGTTTCTACTAATGCATTTTGCGCTTTCATTACTTCATGAATATCCTTGTAAGCAAAAGGTGCTTCATCTAAGCCGCCACCTAAAAGTTTTACACCTTGCTTTGCCAGCACTTCATTCAGTTCTTTATGTGTTACTGTCTTTAAAGCAGCAGTACGACTCATTTTTCTTCCTGCACCATGAGATGCCGAATTTAAAGATGCCATTTCACCTTTCCCTTTCACAATAAATCCTGGTGCAGTCATTGAGCCCGGAATAATTCCAAGTACATCTTTACCGGCTGGTGTAGCACCTTTACGATGGACAATTACATCCTTGCCTTCCCATTTTTCTTTCCATGCAAAGTTGTGATGGTTCTCTACCATTCTTAATGGTTGACGGCCTAACTGCTTTGCAATTTTTTGATGAATGATGTGGTGACAGGCAGAGGCATAATCACCGGCAAGTGTCATCGCCATCCAATACTCAATTCCTTCCTGTTCATCTAGTGAAAGCCAGGCAAGGTTGACTGCATCGCCAGGCAATCGTCTCTTTTCCTTTGCCATTTTTGTATAGTGATTTGCGATGTTCGCACCCAATGCTCTTGAACCGGAATGCGATAACAATCCAACATAGCTTCCAGGCTCAATGCCTAACGCAGCATCTTTTTCTTTCACTTCCACTACACCCCATTCCACAAAATGATTGCCCGAACCGGAAGAACCTAATTGCTTCCGGGCTCTTTCCTGCAACCCTTTTAGCAAACCCAATTCATCAAAATCTTTTCTATACATCACTTCATGCTCAGCAGGGATTTGAAACATAGAGCCACTGCCAAATAATGTGGCTTCATTTAATTCTCTTGTA
>JALZIY010000378.1 GCA_030860085.1 Bacteroidota bacterium
GTATTATGTTCAGCGTCGTGAATTAGACTTTGCCTGGCAGAAAGGATTTCCTTCTTTTATGCCTGATGAAATTGAACCATTGTTACATTCTCACCAGGTAGATTTTTTACATGATGATGAAGGTGTCATTGATAACTATATTTTTTACCAGCATACAGGCGCTCACTCACCACACCACCAGGTGTTTTGGATTAAAGAACAAGGTGAAATTATTTTTTTTGGCGGTGATGATGCACCGCAATTGCAACAAATGAAAATTAAGTATAAAACAAAGTATGATTTTGATCCCGGCAAAGCCATGAATTTACGTACCGAATGGTGGAAGCAAGGCAATAAAGAAGGCTGGCAATTTTTGTTTTATCATGATATTAAAACGCCGGTAAGCGGCCCTCTGCCCCCCGGTGGGGAAAGCCCCCTGTCCCCCGGTGGGGGAACTTAGGTCTATTATACTTTTTGTTTATAAAATTTCAATAGATCAATAACTGTGCATTTGAATTTTTGAACTGGTAAATCAAATAAAGTTATTTGCACAATGCACAATAGTATTACAAAGCGTTGAGGTGTGCGACGCAATGGACGCGTAATAGATATTTTCTGCCGGTCACATAATAAGGAACTTCATTTCCTAAAACCAAACTGCAAAAGATAAAGTCTGCCTGACCTAAGTTCCCCCACCGGGGGGCAGGGGGCTTGAGGACAGGGGGCCGGGGCTCGCAAAACCAAGCTTTTCCTCTATCTCTTTGGGTAACTGTGGTAATTTTCTCCGCTCGATTAAAAAAGAAGTTAGTTGCGCTATTTCTTTAAAAATATAATGTTTATCAGCGGCGGCTTTTAAATAATCCTTACCACTGCTACCACCGGTTCCTATGCGTGTGCCGATCATTCGATGTACCATATTCATATGGCGATGCCGCCAGGTACTTAATTGTTCATCAATCTCCAGCAAATTATTTAATAGTTGAAAAGGGGCTTGTAACATTGGATAACCTCTGTAAAGCATTATGAACAAGGCAGCCCGGTTGGCCTTAGCTGAAAAAGTATAGTGCGACTCGCGTTGCTGAAAGAATACTTCGTAGAAAACATTTAAATTATCTTTTTCTGCTTCGGCTAAACTATTCGTGTATGCTTTTTTATAATCGTTCCAAAAATCCCAAACTATCTCTGCATGATTTTGTGCACTAGCACCATCTTGCACATTTCGTAGTGTTGTGGGGGATGGGCTGAATGGCATTCTTTCCAACCAGATATTTACCAACTGTAAAAAAGACTGTTCTGTTTCTGCTTTTTTTATAAGGTCAATATGTTCTGTTCTTAATTGCGATGTATAATATTCTTTGCCATGCCGGTGTTCAAATTTCAATCCCAGCTTGGCTTCCAGCATTTTAAATTGCCAGCTTTGAAAGCCTGAGGCGGGCCTTAACATATCCCTGAAATCAAGGAAATCCATTGGCGTCATTGTTTCTAAAACATCGATTTGATGAATGAGTACACGTAAAATAGTAGCCATTCTATTTAAGCGATGAACAACCGTTTGCACCTCAGGAGAATTGTCATTTAAAGACGGCTTTCGCATAATTTCCACAATCGAATCTGCTTCATGATGTAATTGTTTAAACCATAACTCATACGTCTGGTGTATAATGATGAAGAGTGTTTCATCGTGAGCAGAAATATTCTGTTTATTGCTTTCTGTGGCCTGGGCATTTAATATTTTATCGAGCTGTAAATAATCATGGTAATTTATTTCATCCATAGATAATTTTTAAACAAGGTCTTTTACAAATTCATACCCTATATCTCTGCGGAAATACCTGCCTTCAAATTTTATGGCTTCTATAGCTTCCATAGATTGGTTGATCGCTTCATCCAACTGTGGGGCCAATGCTGTTGCACATACAACCCTCCCACCATTGGTTACAATTTCGTTACCATTTTGCTTAGTGCCTGAATGAAAAACTAATGGGTTGCTTTCCTTTTTATTTTCTAATAATCCGTGAATTGCAATTCCTTTCTGATATTCTTCCGGATAGCCACCGCTGGCCACCATAATAGTAGCCGCAAAGCGTTCATCTTTTTCCAAGGTAGCAGCATCTAATTGTTGATTAGCTGTTGCTACTAATAATAGAAGGAAATCATTTTTAATCCTTGGAATAATAACTTCCGCTTCAGGATCGCCAAGGCGACAATTATACTCAATAACATAAGGATCATTGTCCATTTTAATGAGGCCAAAAAAAATAAAGCCTTTGTAACCTAAAGTTTCTTTCTGCAACCCTTTGATAGTGGGTTCTATAATACGTGTTTTCACTTTTTCAATAAAAAGTTCATCAGCAAACGGCACAGGACTAATGGCGCCCATACCACCTGTATTTAATCCTGTATCACCTTCTCCAATACGTTTATAATCTTTTGCCTCCGGCAACAGTAAATAATTTTTACCATCGGTCAATACAAACATTGATAATTCTATACCACTTAAAAATTCTTCAACCACAACCCTTTTGCCTGCTTCGCCAAATTTGGCACGTTGTAGCATCAATTCAAATTCCGCTACTGCTTCTAAATGATTTTGGCAAATGATAACACCCTTACCTGCGGCTAATCCATCAGCTTTTAAAACAATGGGCAAGGAATGATCTTTTAAATAACTCACCCCTTCAGCATAGTTTCCAACGGTAAATGTTCTGCATTCAGCAGTAGGGATACCATGCCTGTTCATGAATGCTTTTGCAAAAGATTTACTGCCTTCCAATTGTGCTGCATCTTTTGATGGGCCAATGATCATCAGTTGCGCCAACAATGGATCTTTACTTAAGAAGTCAACAATACCATTTACCAGCGGTTCTTCAGGGCCTACAATTACCATATCAATTTTTTCATTGATGCAGCAATTTTTAACGGCCGTAAAATCAGTGATAGGAAATAATAAGTTAGTACCACACTGCATTGTTCCTGCATTGCCAGGTGCGATAAAAAGTTTTTTGCATAATTCGCTTTGAGAAATTGTCCATGCTAAAGCATGTTCTCTGCCACCTGCACCTAAAATCAAAATATTCATAGGAATTAAAATTAAGTGCAAGTTCGGCCAAGAATTTTAAAGAAGAAATTGAATTATCTTTTGGTTATTTATTTTTCTGTATTTTGGATACTGGTATTTACTTATAAAACGATTCTATATGAATGTAACTACAGCAGACCAGGTGCTGGATGAAAAAGGACATCCTCCTGCATTATTCATTTTGTTTTTTACAGAGATGTGGGAAAGATTCAGTTATTATGGAATGCGGGCTTTGCTTGTACTTTTTCTTACTTCCTCTCTGATGGATGGTGGCTGGGGCTGGGAAAGAAAAGAGGCGCTTCAGTTATATGCTATATACACAGGATTAGTTTATTTAACACCCATAATCGGCGGCTTAATTGCAGATAAATTGATCGGTTACAGAAAGGCTGTTATACTTGGCGCTTTAATCATGACAATTGGGCACGCAAGCATGGCTTTGGA
>JALZIY010000400.1 GCA_030860085.1 Bacteroidota bacterium
ATTATACACAAACTGCAACAGGATACATTCCACCAAAAAATACTACTCCTTCTTATGACGGTGGTTTTGCAAGAAGGGCTGATGCTACAGTTTTTCAAATCAATAACGACCTGAACATTAGTTACACCAAAAATATAAATGAATGGCTTGAATCGACAAGTGGTATTGGAGGCACTATACAATATGACAAAACAAACTCTTTCGGAGCAACGGCCTCGTCTTTAGGGTTGTTTGGCCAAACTATAAATAATGGTACCATCACTGCCACTGAATCCAGATCAGAAAGAACAATAATGGGAGCGTATGCGCAACAGGGACTTGGTTTTTACAACCGTTATTTTATAACTGCTGCAGGCAGGATTGATGCTTCATCGGTTTATGGAACGGATAATCGCTGGCAGTTTTTTCCAAAAGTAAGTGGAAGTTATATCGTATCAAATGAAGAATTTTGGAAAAATAATATTTCAAATATTATTTCCTATTTTAAATTAAGGGCCGCATGGGGACAGTCGGGAAACCTTACTGCAATTGGAGTTTATGACCGGTTTACAAATTACACCCCTATTACTTACGGTGGGCAGGCAGGCTATGCAGCACCTGCACAACTCGGTAATTTTAGTGTGCAGCCTGAACGGCAAACTGAATTAGAAGTAGGTGCAGACATGAGCTTATTTAAAGATCGCATCAGTATTGAATTCACCTATTTTAATAAAGATGTTAAAGATTTAATCTTGAATCGTACCCTTGCTCCTTCAACTGCTTTTGTTAATCGCTTTCTAAATATTGGCACCATGACCAATAAAGGATATGAATTTTTAATAAAAGGAATTATCCTTGATAAACAAAAATTTAATTGGGTATCTACATTATCCTTCACGCATAATGAAAATATAATTAACGGAGTAGAAGGTAATGGAGTTTTGCCTTTTGCCGGTGGCTTTGGCCAGGTGGCAGCCATTAATGGCTATTCACTCGGAGCCTATTACAGTACCTTCTTTGCAAGAAATCCTGATGGCACATTATTATTAACGCCAGGCGGCTTACCACAACGTGAACGTGGCCGGCAAGGCCCAAATGGAACCTTTACTACACAAAGAGATGGCACAGGACAGCCCACCGGCGCAGTTTTAAGTAAAGTGATCGGTGACCCTAATCCAAGTGCAGTATTATCTTTTATAAATGAAATTGATTTTAGAAAATTTAATTTCCGCATGCAATGGGATGGTATGCTGGGTTTTGATGTTTTCAATTTTACAAGGCGCGTTGGTGACAGGGATCTATATGGTGGTTTAAAAGGTTTTGAAAAGGAATTGAAAGGCGAAGTTCCTAAAGGAACAAGCACTGCACTTTTTGGAATTTTTGAAAACTGGATTGAAGACGGTTCATTCATAAAACTCAGGGAAGTATCTGTTTCTTATTTGCTTGCACCACGTTTATGGAAATTACAAAATGTAAGATTTACTCTATCCGGCAGAAATTTAATATCCTTTGATAATTATAGTGGATACGATCCGGAAGTAAATGCCGCAGGACAGGACAATGCAGTTAGAGGATTTGATTTTGTAGAAGTTCCGATTCCGAGAACATTTCTTGCAGGCATGCAGGTTAATTTTTAAATTTTTATAAAAGATATACAGATGAAAAACAAAATATTTTATGTCCTCTTTTTATTTATTATCGCAATGTATGGCTGCAAGCTTGATTATATAAATCCCAACGGGCCAACAGATACGCAGGTTTTAAGTTCAAGAGAAGGGATGATAACTCTTAGTATTGGAATGAAGCAATTTTATTCGACCGCAGCTTTAGAAGCATTAATTGTAACACCAGGAACAACTGCAAGGGAACTCAAAGGCATTACTACATTTACGAATATTTTAGAGATCGAAGCAGGAGGAACAGCGCTTCCAACTTTTAATGGAAATGTGCTAAGTGTCTGGTCAAGAATGTTAAGAGTAATGGGCATGGCCGAAGACTTAATCGCTAATGCACCAACTTCACTGACAGGCGATCTTGCTACACAAGCTGGTGTTATTGCACATGCAAATTTATTTAAGGCCATGGCAATTGGCGGATTAGCAACTTCATTTGAACAGCTTCCAATTCTAACGGATAAAAATGGCCAGGCAAGTTTTGTACATCGTTTGCAGGCTTTAGCCGAAGCAGTAAGCTTGTTAGACCAGGCTGCACAATTAATCAGTACAACACCTCCTTCTGCAGAATTCAACACAAGAGTTTTAGGATCGGATTTTAGTTTAGCCAATGTGATCAATGCCTACAGGGCACGATATAATATTATGCTTGGTAAAAACGCAGAAGCATTAACAGCAGCCAACCTGGTTAACTTATCTGTAAAATCGCAGTTTACTTACAGTGCTCAAAGTTCTAATCCAATTTTCCAGCAAGTATTGATAGCAAAGAATTTTGCACCAAGAGAAAATTTTGGACTACCTGCTTCATTGGTAGAAACTGGCGATGGTAGATTGTCTTTTTATTTAAGCACACCAAATATAGTTGTAGGTGGTGAAACATTAAAAACCATTAAAGGTTTTTTTGATGCTGGCGATAAGCCTATACCTGTTTATTTACCAGATGAAATAAGACTGATAAAAGCAGAAGCAATTCTTCGGAGCGGAGGTGCATTAAGTTCTGCTCTTACAGAAATTAATGATGTAAGAACACAAACATCCGGAGATCCCTTTGGTGTTCATGCAGCATTACCTGCATATAGTGGCACTGTATCAATGGCAGATTTACTAATAGAAGTCTATAAACAACGATCTGCAGAATTATTTTTATCTGGTCAAAGACTGGAAGACAGCAGAAGATTTGGGAGGGCTGCTCCACCATCAGGAGTAAATCCTGTCCCTTTAAATTTCGAAAGAACAAGAAATTATTATCCTTATCCCGACCAGGAAAGATTAACTAATCCCAATACACCACCGGATCCCGCTATTTAATAAAATTTAAAGGTTTGCTTAACGGCATCCTTTTCATTTCTGCAGAAACAGCGGATTAAAGGCTTCCCACAGTTAAAAAAAGCTTTACTATATCAGAGGAATGTTCAAAACCCTGGTACGCCTCGGAGCTTTGTAATAAAAAGATTTCTTTCCTGCAACGATTCTTTCATTAGCGTTGTCAATTGAGCAAATGGATCATTACCAGTTGGTAAAAGACTGCTTAAAAGAAAAGCCTGCTTCTCAAAAGCAGTTGTACGATCTTTTTGCAAGGTCCATGTTGGGCATTTGCTACCGTTACACCAAATCCATAACAGATGCGGAGGATGTGTTGCAGGAAGGATTTGTAAAGGTTTTTAGAAATCTGTATCAATATAAAGCGGAAGGTGAGTTAGGTGGGTGGATTCGTACCATTATGATAACGACTGCACTCAATTATTTGAAAAAGAACAAGGCTTATCAACGTGAACTTGTTTTTGATGAAGATAACCTACACCCCGTCTCGGATGACAACCCGGAATTAAAGTTGAACGCCAAAGAATTAGCAGAGCTGATAAGGCAATTGCCAACTGGTTATCAAACCATCTTTAACCTTCACGCGGTAGAAGGATTTACACATATTGAAATAGGTAAAATGATGGGTATTCATGAAGGCACCTCGCGTTCGCAATATGCACGTGCCCGTTCCTTATTGATCTTGTGGATTGAAAAAACAAATGGCCACACAAAAATTGATTCGTATGTCAGAACAAAAATTTGAAAAGCAGGTACGACAGGCAATGGATGAACTTTCTCTTTCTCCAACTGCACCTCTCTGGGATAAAATAGCTGCAGAAATTAAGCGAAAGAAAGATAGAAAACGTTTTGTTCTATGGCTGTTACCATTGGTTTTGATATCGTCAGGAATTGTCTGGTGGACTTTATCAACAAATGAAAGATCTTCAAATATTTCACAACAAACAGAACCAGGAAATCAAGAGATAAAAAAAGAAATAAATAATTTAAACAATATCGCCACACCCGGTAAAGAAAATACGACGGTAAAAGCACAATCAAAAAAACAAGAAGCTGGTGTTAAGGAGGAAAATGTTACAAAGAGTTACAAAAAGGATACTCATTTCTCTTACACCACTGCAGCAAAAACAAAAACAAAGAATATTGAAAACAAGATTGCCTCAAATGCACCTGATCCAATAAAAAAAATAAAAGAGGAAAAATTATTTTCTGCTGAAACAACTGTCTTAACAAAAGAAAAATTGCCGGAAGATCAAACAAAAAATAAAGCTGCCATTATACCCAACCCGCTTAATCAAAATAAAGATTTAGTAATTCCACAAAAAACCGATACAGCCCAGGGAGAAAAACAACTAGGGGAAAAGATGGTAGATACTGCGAATGCCTCTGAGCAAATTGATGCACAAAAACCGCCAAACCAAAAAAATAAAAAGCTACAGTTCGGAGCTACCGCACAAATTGGTTATTCGGGCATTACCACTGGATTATTTGATGGCTTTGGTCAGAAATCTTTACAGGACTTTGCGTCATACTCTCCCATTCAAAACCAAGCAGGCGGCGGGATTAACTTACCCCCATCAAGTATTAAACGAGATATTTCTTATTCACTCGGCTTTAATGCTAGAAAAAAATTAAGCTCCCGAAGCGCTATTTCCTCAGGTCTTCAATATCAATATTACAGTACAAGGGTAAATGTTGGAACAAAGGCGGATAGCACCAATAATTTTTCCCGTGCTGTTAGTTATTATAGAAATGATAATCAGTCAAAAGATTATACCAATCAATTTTACTTTATCACTCTGCCCTTTTCTTATGACTATCAGTTGTTCAAAAAACTACCCTTACATATTGGCGCCGGTTTACAGTTGTCTCAATTAATTTCCAGCAATGCTTTGCATTACAACAGTACTGCCAATATTTATTATAAGGACAATAGCCTGTTGAATAAAACACATGTAGGATTATTTATTGATCTAAACTATAAATTATGGAGACAAAAGAAGTTTTCGTTAGACCTTGGCCCGCAATTTAACTACAGCCTGACGCCGCTTCAAAAAAATAGTGGCTCAAAAAAGCAACATTTATTTTCTATAGGAATAAACACACAAGTAAATTTTTAAAAATCATCCTGGCAAAGCAACGGTTTACTTCAACCTGTTGTCAGCATAAAAAACGGTTATATGAAAAAAATATCCTCCATTTCACTCTTAGCGGTTTTAACAGCCATCGTGTTTGCATTTGCTGGGTGTATAAAAGACAGCTTCACAAGAACATATACTTATACTCTTTTTGAACCGGTTTATAAAACCACTGCTGAAGTTAGAGCGAATATTAAAAGCAATAGCCCCACCCTGCTCCAAAATCCCGGTAAAATTTACATTCAAGGGAAATATATATTCTTAAATGAAATAGATAAAGGCATTCATATTATTGACAATTCAAATCCTGCTCAACCGCAGAACGTTGCCTTTATTGATATTCCTGGTAATGTAGACTTAGCTGTAAAAGAAAATACGCTGTACGCCGATTTATATACAGACCTGGTGGCCATTGATATTTCCAATCCATTAAGTGTACGGGTAATTAAAATTGTTGAAAATGTTTTCCCGCATCGTTATTATAATCATTTTAGACCTGACACAACAAAAATTATTACAGCATGGATAAAAAAAGATACGATGATAACATATAAAGGTCAGCTTGGTGGTTGGATGGAAAAAAATTCCCGCGGTGTATTTATGCTAACTGCTGATGCGAATGGAGCCAGAGCTTCCTCATCTGCCGCACCTATCAGCATAGGCGGATCTATGGCGAGGTTTACCATTGTAAGCGAAAGATTATATACAGTGGGACAAAGTGATCTGAATGTTTTTAATATCTCTGACAATAATCCTGTACATATAAATAAGAAAAACATTGGTTGGAACATTGAAACCATTTATCCTTTTAAAAATAAATTATTTATCGGGTCGACAAATGGAATGTTTATTTATGATATATCCAATGCGTCAAATCCTTCATTACAAGGACAATTCAGTCATGTAAGAAGTTGCGATCCTGTAATTGCAGACGATGAAAATGCTTACGTAATCTTACGCTCAGGTACACAATGCCAAGGTTTTACCAACCAGTTAGAAGTACTCAACATTACTAACCTCAATAGCCCGCAGTTAATAAAAACCTATCCAATGACAAATCCACACGGCTTATCAAAAGATGGCACTACTTTATTTATCTGCGATGGAAAAGATGGTGTGAAAATATACAATGCATCAAATGTAAAAAACCTGCAATTGATAAAAACAATTGTTGGCATGGAAAGTTATGATGTGATTGCTTTCAATAATATCGCAATGATTGTTGCCAAAGACGGATTGTATCAATACAATTATTCAAACCTTAATGCCATTCAATTACTAAGCAAAATAACTCTTGCAAAATAAAGTTTATGAAACAGATCTTCATCATAGCGCTTAGTATGGTTTTGCTATCAACCATAAGTTCAGCGCAGAAAACAGGGAACGAAAAACGTATTAGTTTTCGTTCCATCAACCAGGTTGGTATTTTAGCAGGCTCTTCAGATGCCGCTCTTCAACTACAAACCATAAATGGCATCAAAAACAAAACATTGTTTATGGGTTTAGGATTGGGCTTAGATAATTATTATGTACGCAGCGTTCCTGTTTTTTTAGATGTCAGAAAAGATATTTTCAACAAACGAATAACCCCATTTATTTATGCGGATGGAGGTTATCATTTTCCATGGTCGTCAAAAAAAGATGAAGATGTGGCCTGGTGGGGAGAAAAAAGAAAAGGGGGTTTATATTATGAATTAGGAATTGGTTACAAAACTCCGGTTTTTAAAAAAATGCAGCTATTATTCAGCGCCGGTTATAGTTATAAACATTTATCTGAAACCGTTAACTCAATGCCCTGGCTTTCTATATGGCTGCCACCACGGGAAGCGTATGAAAAATATGAATACTCATTTAGAAGAATAGCCATAAAAGCAGGGTTAAGTTTTTAAAAATTTGATGTTGCGTTGAATGCCTTTTAACTTAGCCCTGCTAAGTGGTGAGGTTTTGAAAATTTTTTTAAATGCTTCTTCACTTAATGCTTCCCAATCTTTTGTAGAAAAATTCAACACCTCAGGGATAGGCTTAAATGCAAGTTCATTGTGTGGTTTGCTAAAACGATTCCAGGGACAAACATCCTGGCATATATCGCAGCCAAACATCCAGTCCCTGAATTTTCCTTTTTGTTCTTCCGGAATGACTTCATCTTTCAACTCAATGGTAAAATAAGCAATACACTTGCTGCCATCAATTACTTTATCAGGCAAAATAGCTTCAGTAGGGCATGTATCAATACAACGGGTGCAACTGCCGCAATAATCTTTTGCAAAAGGATCATCATAAATTAGTTCGAGATCAGTGATCAGCGTAGCGATAAAGAAAAATGATCCGCTGTGTTTTGTAATTAAATTTCCGTTTTTCCCCACCCAGCCCAGGCCGCTACGCTCTGCCCAGGTGCGCTCCAGCACCGGCGCAGAATCAACAAAACCACGGCCGTTAAATTCACCAATCTCTTGCTGTAATAAAGCAATCATTGATTTTAATGCGGTTTTAATTACTGAATGATAATCCTGTCCTAATGCGTATTTCGAGATGCTTAAATCTTTTGTTCGTTCCTGTTGAGGAAAATAATTTTTTAGTAATGTAATGACAGATTTTGCACCGGGCACCAATCTGGATGGATCAATTCGCAGGTCAAAATAATTTTCCATATACTCCATGTTTCCATGCATACCTTTTTGCAACCATTTTTCCAGGCGACGTGCATCTTCATCTAGGGCTTGTGCTTTAGCAATGCCGCAATAATCAAAGCCAAAATTTTTTGACGTTTTTTTTATAAGTGCAGTATTTGATTCTTGCTTATTCAAAGGGTTTGCTGGAGGTTGATTTATAATTTCGGGTTCCGGCTTTGCAAATTTCCATAATTAATATCCTTTTCAAAATATTTTGCAACTATACGTAGATAAAAACTTTCGCACAATACCAAAATGAAAGAGAAGAATAGGGCGAAAAACTAAGCTTCATACAACTGGTTTATAAAAATTAAAATGAAAAACTTTTACAAACCTGATTACTATTTGTTTTCTGCTAACAGTTGCAAACCAAAAACAGAATTATAAAAAGTATTCTGATTTGAGTAACCCTGACAAGCAATAATTTTATCGTTGTTTGATCTTATATATTGCAACCCACCACAATAATGATGGATATTATAAAAAAAATGATAATAG
>JALZIY010000444.1 GCA_030860085.1 Bacteroidota bacterium
TGTACGGCGAACCATTTCCCAATAAAATTCAAATCCTCTTTCTCGAAATAAAAGATCTAATGACATAGACGTTAATGGAGAAGCAGGTGTAGAGGCTGTCCGGGAAGCCCGCACAAAGTTTACATCAGCCAAAGCCGCACCGCCAGCGTCCCCTTTTCTAAGCCTTGCTTCTGCACGCATTAAATAAATATCTGCAAGGCGGAGAATAACAATATCATGCTCTCCAAAATTTCTTCCACTCACCGAAGTTTTGCTGAACTCATATTTTGACACCCTGTAACCGGTACTGTAATTACTTCCGGCAATTGTAAAATCAATTGCTTCAGTAAAATCAACAGCCAATGTAGGTCTGCTGCGGGTAACACTAAAAAGTTTGCCTACTCTCATATTTCCGTTGGCACATTTCAAAAACGCACCGCTTACTCTTAATAACCCATATTGTTGACCTCTTAATATTCCACGATCAATATTAAAATTAGCAGCAGGTACACAAGAATCGGCTGGGATAACTAAATTCTTCTTATAAAAACGGGGGTCTGCAGCAGCGGGGTCCAAAGGAGCATTAGCGTCCACCCACGTGCGGTAGAAATCTGGGGTAATAGCAGCTCCATCTGTTCCATTGGCAGTGGGAAATGCCGGCAAGGGAAACTGATCTCCGGATAATGAAAAATAGGCCATCCTGTTGTGTCCATTTCCTAAATCAGCCCGCTGATCTACCGCAAAAATCAATTCTTTATTGGTGTGATTATTATCGTTAAAAAGAGAAAAATATTCCGGAGCTAAAGCATACTGACCGGAGCTTATAATCTTGTCGCAATACTCTATCACTTTATCCATATCCTCGTTTTTGAAAGCAAATGTTGCAGCATAACGATCACGGTACACCGCTGCATTTAAATACAGACGGGTAAGTAAGCCCCATACACCCGCCTTGGTAATACGACCCGGACCAGTTGTATTATCCAGCACCGGTTCTATAGCGAGTAGTTCTGATTTAATGTATTCAATAGCTTGCTCACCTCTTAAAATTTTCGACGTTTCTTTTGCATCTTCTTTCACGAAGATTAGTCCATAAAGATCAAGTGTAAGTAGTGAGTAATAAGCCCGCATTCCTCTTGCTTCAGCCAAAAAAACTTTTGCGTTAGGATCTGTATTATCAGATAGTGTGTTAATAGCTGTAACGGCTCTCGACAGTCCTATCAGGATATGATTCCATGTATTACGCACATTAACATCTGAACTGATGTTTTCGTGTTTATGCAATTGAACATAAATGCCATTGTCACCCCAATCAGTCCCCCCACGGAAAGGCAATATTGCCTCGTCTGTTGAAATTTCCTGCAGGGCGAAATAGTTCGTGTGCAAAAAAACATCCAGGAGCTTCGCATATACAGGCGCTATTAATCCTTCAGCCTTTTGTTTATCAGTAAGCCCGACTACAGAAGATTCATCAAGTATATCCTCATCCAATTTTGTACAACTATTTATTACTGCAATGCCTGCAAAAACGAACAGCAGACTTAATATTTTCTTTGTCATGTCGCTTTTATTTAAAGTGTAAAATTTAAACCAAATATGATGGACCTTGCTTTCGGGTAACTCAAATAATCAATACCATATGAAGAAACACCGTTAATTGCTCTATCGATATTTACTTCCGGATCGTAGCCCTCATATTTAGTGATTACAAAAAGATTTTGACCTGTTACTGATAAACGTAAGTTGGATACCCATCTGTTTATTCCTAAGGTTTTTGTATTGAAATTATAACCCAGAGATACATTGTTCAAACGGAGGTAAGCACCATCTTTTAAATATCTTGAGGTTACAGGAGTTGCATTATTTATTGACTCGCTGGTATTGGCAAACGCCTCACGGGTACTATTAACATTTTTTGCCAACCTCAATTTAGAGAAGCTGACATTTTCTGTATAATTATATATTTTGTTTCCCGCTACGCCATTAAAATTTACACTAAGATCGAAGCCTTCAAAAGCAGTGCTTCCGTAAAAACTATATATCGTATTAGGTAAAGCTGATCCTGCTGCAATTCTATCCTTATCCGTAACAACACCGTCTTTATCCAGATCGGTGTAAATACTTAAACCTGCCGCATCAATCCCTGTAAATTCTTTCAAAAAGAATGTTCCGATGGGTTCGCCATTTACATATCCATTGATGGTAGATGATGTGATACCTGCACCGGATACCGAGCCTGCAGGAATTATAGAATAGGGAGAGTTTTCCACCTTATTCTTCATATAAGTGATATTACCTCCTACATTATAAGTTATGCCATTCTGTGATTTATGCCGGTAATCCAATTCAAACTCCACACCTCTATTGGTAATCGTCATATCATTTACATTCGTCCATACATCTGTTGCCGGCTGAACAGGATCGGCAGGAATTACCTGCAAGAGAATATTATTGGAAACCTTTCTGAAAAAATCGATAGTACCGGATAAAGCGCCATTCAATAAACCGAAATCCAGTCCTACATCCGTTTGTTCTGATGACTCCCATCTGATATCAGGATTGGCCAACCTGGTAAATGCATAACCGGCAGGGTAGTTTCCTGCTGCTGGAAACAGGGGATAACTTGCAGATCCAAGTGTGGTAAACAATTCCTGTGTTATTTTGGGAGGGATTTCCTGGTTACCGGTTCTGCCCCAGCCTGCTCTAAGTTTTAAAATGTTGAAGACAGAATTGTTCATAAAATCTTCGTCAGAAATTTTCCAACCTGCCGAGAAAGAAGGAAAATATCCGTACCTATTATTCTCACCAAATTTTGAAGAACCGTCTGCCCGAAAGTTAGCTGTGAACAAATACTTGTTGTTATATTGATAAGTTACTCTACCAAAAAATGATTGCAATTCATTGATAAAAGCAAAACCGCCGGGACGGTTGTTTGCTATAGTTAAATCCTGCCCTACGCCGGGATTATAAATTGGATCAACCCCGCCAATGACAAACCTGTTGATGCTGTTATTTCTTCCCTGCACAAAGATCTTTTGGTAAGAATGCCCTGCCAGTGCAGTTATATCATGATGCGTTTTATTTAAAGTATAAGTAAAATAATTTTCAATCAGTGTATTCCTGTTCCAGGTGTAAAAGTTTTCTAATCTACCTTCCCGTAAGGGTATTGCATTAGGTAAATTCAACACATCACGTGTTGCATTAGAATTATCAATCCCGAAATTTAGTTTATAAACAAGACTTTTAAGTATTCTGAAAGAAGGAGAAATATTGCCGATCACCCTGTTTATTGTAGTAGTCTCCTTATCAAGTTCAAAAAAGCGAAGGGGGTTATTTATATTTTGATAGATCGCAGGTTTACCATTGGCATCATACGCCGGGTAAGTTGGATTATTGATAAGTACATCGGTTAATATGCTTGTAATAGGTGGCCGTTTCTGTTTAGTATTAGCAACGTTTAAATTAACTTCTAATACAAGCCTGTCTTCTAAAAATCGTTGGGTAGCATTAAACCTGCCGGAATACCTATCGAGGTCATTTTTCTTTATGATGCCTTCCTGTTTCTGCGCACCCAATGAAGCATAATAGGTTAGTTTCTCGGCACCTCCGCTTAATGCCAGGTTGTAATTCTGTGTGAGGGCTGTTCTTGTTGCTTCTTTTTGCCAATTGGTATTACCGCCTTTATCGTCCAATACGCCGCCTACTTTTGGTACTTCAACTCGAAATTCATCTGCTGTTAGAACTGGTAATTCTCTGGCTAATTTTGAAAAGCCTATGCTGGAAGAGAAGTTAAGAATTGATGCACCCGCCCTGCCTCTTTTTGTAGTTATTATAATTACACCATTAGCGCCACGGGCTCCATAAATCGCCGTGGCAGATGCATCTTTCAACACATCAATTGATTCTATATCCTGCGGATTAATAAAGTTCAATGGATCGCCACCACCTGTACTTGAATTATCCAAAGGCAAACCATCAACAACAAAAAGAGGAGTACTACCCGTTCTTATTCCTCCCGGACCTCTAACTGTAATATTTGTAATAGCACCGGGCTCACCACTGGCGGAAGTGACATTTACCCCGGAAACTTTACCTTGTAATAATTGTTGAGGAGAATTAATAATTCCTTTATTAAAAGCATCACTTTTTAATGATTTTACAGAACCAGTTATATCTTTTTTATTTTGAGTGCCATAACCAACGACTACTACCTGGTTTAATTCAACAGAATTAGATACTAATGCTATCTCAAGATTAGTGCTGTTTCCCACGGAAACTTCCTGGGTAGCATAACCGACATAACTAATAACAAGAGTGCTATTATTGCCAGGCACCGCAATAGAAAATGCACCGTTAACATTCGAAGCTGTACTTTGGCTGCCTCCCTTTACGGCTATCGTTGCTCCAGCTAATGGATTGCCATTGTTGGCATCTTTAACTGTTCCGTTGATTGTTTGTTGTGCAAACGACTTTTCAGGCAAGAAAAAACATATACCAGCGAGCAGTACAATAAAAAATAATTTCAACCAGCACTTTGAAAAATAACTTTTTCGCATTTGAAGTAGTTTAGTTTTGGTTACTAAATAAAGAAGCAAAAGAACCAACCTATTGTTATCAGATTGTTACGTAGAAAAAAATAAATTATTATTATTATTCAACTATAGCAAGTTAAAAAAATATTTACTGATGGATTAATTTATTTCGTAAGCCAGATATTGACAAATTAGAAGGTAAGTTCTTGTTTGCAAATTCTAAACATGTATTGCGATTTTTATTTAACTACTAAAAAAAGCGGAAACATAACATTAGTTTTTTTATAAACGTAAGTATACAAATCAGAATGAAATTCTTCATTTTGTTGAATATTTCAATTCGAACGAATAGCCCCTAAATCCCCTAAAGGGGACTTTAGCTGCAGTCTGTATATCAACATTATATTCTATTTTCAACTTTAAGAATTCTAAGCATCATCTATGATAACAAATATGCACTATGGTGCATCTAAAACAATTTTTCAATATGCTGAAGTATTACGAAAAAACCTGACGGAAGCAGAAAAAATTGTTTGGGGAAAACTATGTAATAAGCAGTTGGGTGTGCGAATAAGAAGAC
>JALZIY010000453.1 GCA_030860085.1 Bacteroidota bacterium
CAGCAGGTACCAGTGAGGGATTGATTACGTATATTAAAGACCGGCCGGGACATGACCGGCGATATGCAATAGATGCAAGTAAAATAAATAAAGAATTAGGTTGGCAGCCCAGCGTAACTTTTGAAGAAGGGCTAAGCCAAAGCATTGATTGGTATTTGGAAAATAAAGCCTGGTTGGAAAATGTAACATCAGGCGACTACCAGGGGTATTATAAGGAAATGTATTGTCATCAGTAGGTAATTAAACGCTGATTAGCGCTGCTGACCCGTGTTTTTCTCTTCATTTTTAGAATATTCACTAACTTCCAGACAGCATGACAAACTTGATAAATAAAAAAATATTGGTTACTGGGGGTGCAGGTTTTATTGGTTCTAACCTTGTTAGAAAATTAATTGAAAAATATAATGCAGAAGTAACCGTGCTGGATGATTTATTTACCGGAGATGTAGGGTTACTAAAAGATCTGGATTATGAATTTATCCATGGCTCTATAGAAGATGCAGCATTGGTAGATGAATGTGTTCGAGGCAAAAACATTGTTTTTCATTTAGCGGCGAGAAATATTATCGTCTCTAATCAAAATCCAAGAGAAGATTTGAATGTAAATGTTGGTGGCAGTTTTAATGTATTTGAAGCATGCCTTTTACATAATGTTGAACGGGTAGTTTATGCTTCCACATCATCCATCTATGGCAACCCGGAAAAATTGCCCATCTGCGAGAATGATCATAAAAGCTTTTTGAACTTTTATTCTGCAAGTAAGTTTTCAGCCGAAACCTATGCTAAAACTTTTTTTGAGGTGTTTAATCTTCCTGTTTCTATTATTCGTTATTCAAATGTTTATGGTATTAATCAACATCCTTCTAATGCATATTGTGGAGTCATAGGGAAATTTATGGAGGCTGCGCTATTAAATAAACCGATGCCAGTCCATGGCAATGGTTTGCAAACAAGAGACTATACTTATATAGAAGATGCAATTGATGCTACTATTGCCGCTGCCATTTATCCAAAAGCGATTGGCAATGATTATAATATAGGGACGGGCATTGAAACATCAGTTAATGAATTGGTACAGCACATCATTAAATTAACGGGCAGCCAATCTCCCGTTACACATATTGATAACAGGGATATAGATAATATTGAAAAGCGCTGCATCAATATAACAAAATCAACATTAGACCTTCAATACAAACCTTCTTTTACAATAAAGAAAGGTTTAAGTAAAACCATAAAATGGTTCATAGCGTCCTTAGAAAAAATGGCTACCAGCCTGACGGCAATCAGTGTCTTAGCGGCATGATTAACCCCGCAAAGCAAATATGCAGTCGCTGTATTTACGACAATCAAACTTCCCGGATTAGTTTTGACGACGAAGGCGTTTGCAATTATTGTAAAATGTCCGATGATTTAAAAGAGCAATATAATACAGGTACACCTGAAGGAGAAAGGGCATTGTCTATTTTAATAGAAACTATAAAAAAAGAAGGGAAGCAAAAAAAATATGATTGTGTGGTAGGTGTAAGTGGTGGTACTGATTCTTCCTATACCCTGGCAAAGGCGGTAGAATGGGGTTTGAGACCTTTGGCTGTTCATTTTGACAACACCTGGAACACAGCTATTGCCACAGAAAACATAAAAGCACTCACCCAAAAATTAAATGTTGATTTGTTTACTTATGTAGTGAACAATAAAGAAATGGACGACATTACCCGTTCATTTTTTTATGCAGGGGTGCCTGAACTTGATTGCCCTACTGATATTGCTTTAGCAGAAACTTTATACAGGGCCGCCGCTAAGTTTAAGGTTAAATACATTATAGAAGGACATTCATTTATCGCCGAAGGCGTTTCGCCCATGGGAACTAACTATTTTGACGGGAAATATATTAAAGACATCCACAAAAAATTTGGAAAAACACGGATGAAAACATTTCCGAACATGAGTTTTATTTCTTTTATAAAATGGGTAGCAGTAAAGCGGATAAAAAAAATAAGACCATTATGGTATATTAATTATTCAAAAGAAGAAGCTAAAAAATATTTGCAATCACAATTTGAATGGAAGGATTACGGAGGTCACCACCTGGAAAATCGTTTATCCGCATTCACTTACAGCATCTATAAACCACAAAAGTTTGCGGTTGATGATCGTAACTGGAGTTTGGCAGCCGCTGCCCGTAATGGATTAATGAACAGGGAAGCGGCACTGAAGATTTATCAAACCCCAATAAAAGAAGATACCATTTTAGAGGATTATTTTATAAAAAGAACCGGTTTAGAAAAATTGGCATATCAAAAAATTATGGCGGGTGAGCGAAAAAATTATAAGCAATACGCTACCTATAAAAAAAGATTTGAGCTATTGCGCCCGTTTTTTTACAGGCTGGCAAAAGCAAACCTTGTTCCTATGAGCTTTTATATTAAATATACATCTCCAACCGAAGGTGCATGATAACAAACAGCCACCCCCGTCCGACCGGGTCATCCGGGCGGGCGTCAACGGTCAACTGCCAACGGTCAACTTTTAACTATAAACAGTTATGAAAGTCGGGATCATTGGCAATATGAACAATATGTATTTTTCGCTCACCAGGTATTTACTTGACCTGGGTTATGATTGCGATCAGTTAATATTTGATTATGAGCCTGCCCATTTTCATCCTTCCTCCGATAGTTATGATGGCAAATTAATAAGCCATTGCAAAGAATTAAGTTGGGGAGACCCGGGCCGTTTTCTTCACGTAGATTTTAAGCAGGTTAAAAAAGACCTGGAGCCTTATAGTTTTTTAATTGGCAGCGGTCCGGCACCGGCTTTTGTTAAACGCATTGGACGAACGCTGGATATTTTTATTCCTTATGGCGATGATCTGTATTCATTGCCTTTTTTTAGAATCGTTCATCCTATAAGAACACCGGCGTACCTCGCCGTTGCTTATTACCAAATGAAAGGAATCCGTGAAACACCTTATATTGTCTTTGACAAAACCAACGAACGCTTTGAAAAAATATTTTCTAAATTAAGATACCAGGGCATACGCATTTTTTCCCCCCCACCATTGTTATATCATAAAGAATATACATTGGAAAAAATGATAAACGACGAAAAGGATAATCCGCATTTAATGAAAATGCGTAAACTAAGGGTAGAAAATGACCTTGTTATTGTACAACATATCCGGCAGCTTTGGAAAAAACATAGTGATATATGGAGCAACAAGGGTAATGATAAACTGATAAAAGGATTTGCCGCATTTATTAAAATGCACCCTGGTGTAAAAGCAACACTTATTTTATTTGAATATGGCACAGATGTCCGCCATACTAAGCAGTTAATAGACCAGTTGGGTATACAAGACTATGTGGTGTGGTTTTCTAAAATGCCACGTAAGCATATTATGTATATTATTCAAAACAGTGATATGGTAGTGGGAGAACTGATCCACTCATGGCTCACCTATTGTGTTGTTTTTGAAGCACTCTGTATGAGCAAGCCCTTAATGCATAAGCGTATTGATAGGGATTTTATAGAAGAATATCCCAGCCTGTATCCTATGGTTTATGCAGATTCCAAGGAAACAGTATTGGAGGGCTTAAAAAACTTACTAAAGAAAAAAGAAGAATTAATACAGTTAGGAATAAAAGGGAAAGAATGGTTTTTACACTACGGCGTGAAAAAACCCATCGAACATATTGTGCACATCATTAAGAAAAAATCTGGAGTTGGTTTATTCATTTCAGAGTGTTATAGTTTATTGTAAAATATAAATGGCAGGGTCTGATAAAAACACCGGTAAGTCTTCATGCAACCTACATTGCCGCTGGTTACCATAGGTATTCCCACTTATAATCAACAAAAATACCTCGCTGAAGCACTTGAAAGTGCGCTGGCACAGAACTATCCAAATTTGGAGGTTATTGTGGCAGATGATTGTTCATCAGATGAAACAGAAAAATTAGTTCAAGCTTACTTTTCAGATAAACGATTAAAATATTTCAGAAATGAAAAAAACATTGGCCGGGTTTTAAATTACCGGAAGCTTTTTTATGAATATGCTGCCGGAAACTGGTATGTAAACCTGGATGGCGATGATTATTATATTGATGATAATTTTATTACCGCAGGAATTGAAAAAATAAATTCCTTTCAGGCAAAAGGATACGAAATTATGTTTTACCATTCCGGTTTAAAAACAAAAATTAAAGATCATACCATAACCTATATACCAAACATTGCAGCCGAAGTTGTTTTAATCTCCGGCAAAACATATTTTGAAAACTTTTTTTCTTTGAATGCTTCCAGCCATCTTACCATTATTTGCAACCGGATTAAAGCCATGACGATAGATTATTATTCAAAAGATGCTTTATTTACGGATGTACATTCCTTTGTAAGGTTAGCCTTACACGGTTACATCGTTCTCGATAAAAAAATTACTGCCGTATGGCGGTTTCATAATGATAACGCTTCTCATTTATTAGAAGAACAGTTTGAAGAGGAAGTCGAATCAAAAAAAGATATAAGTAATTATGCCATTCCATTTGTGGGAGAAAAGTTGGCAATGAAATGGTTTAAAAAAGCCAAAACAGAATTGATCAATAACCTGGTTTATAAGAACGTAAAGTATGATACAGTATATTCATCTGACTGGGCACGTTATTTTAAACATTTCCGTTTCTCATTTTTCTTTGCAAAACATTTTATAAAATATATTTTTCTTTCGGTCAAAACTGCTGTCAGGTTGATTCATCGTCAAGCTCAGTAGCCAAAACCTACCGGAAACGAATAACCCTTCGGCAATGTCATGTTGAGTTTGCCGAAACAACAGGGCGACAGTAGGTTTTTTGAATGTCATGTTGAGTTTGCCGAAACCTATTTAAAAAAACGAAATTCTAATTGAAACTCCATCACAGTTATTACGTGTACATTGTTCAATGTAGTGATGGATTTTATTATACAGGAATTACAAATGATTGGGAACGTAGGATAGCAGAGCATAATGAAGGACTTGATAAAACTTGTTACACCTATAAGAGACGTCCTGTTGTTTTAAAGTACTGTGAGCATTTTATAAACGTGAAGAATGCTATAGCTTATGAAAAGCAGTTGAAAGGATGGTCTCGAAAAAAGAAAGAGGCTTTATTCATAGGAGATTTGAAGCTATAAAAAAGCTTGCGAGTTCTAACGCAACCCTTCGACTGAGTCTGCCGAAGTCTCAGGGTGACAGTACGTTTAACAAAGATGGATGCGAATATTAAAGACTGTTGTCAGGTTGATAATGATAAAATCGGTTGTCAGGTTGAGCTTGCCGAAACCTAATGGAAACGTGTAACCCTTCGCCAGGCTCAGGGTGACAGCTCGTTCAAAAAAAATATTAGGTCCATACTATTAAAATGAAAGGAATTATACTTGCCGGTGGCTCCGGTACCCGGTTGTATCCCATAACAAAAGCTGTTTCAAAACAACTGATGCCTGTTTATGACAAGCCAATGATCTATTACCCCCTATCTATTTTAATGATGGCAGGCATCAAAGAAATTTTGATCATAACAACGCCTGAAGATAATCCGCAGTTTATAAGGCTCTTGGGCGATGGCAGCCAGGTAGGCTGCCGTTTTGAGTATGCTATACAAAACCAGCCAAACGGGTTGGCACAGGCTTTTGTAATTGGCGCTGATTTCATAGGCAACGATAAAGTTGCTCTGATACTGGGTGATAATATTTTTTATGGTACAGGCCTGGGGCGACAATTGAGATCTTTAAATGATGTAGAAGGTGGTTATGTATTTGCCTATGAAGTTTCTGATCCCGAGCGCTATGGTGTGGTGGAGTTTGATAAAGAAAATAAAGTAATATCCATTGAAGAAAAACCAAAGAAGCCCCGGTCGCATTTTGCTGTCCCAGGCTTATATTTTTATGATAATGAAGTGGTGGGTATTGCAAAAGATTTGCAGCCCTCAGCCCGTGGCGAATACGAGATCACCGATGTAAATAAAGAATACTTAAATAGAGGCACATTAAAAGTGGCCATTCTTGATCGTGGCACTGCCTGGCTGGATACCGGTACTTTTGAATCTTTAAGTGATGCCACTGAATTTGTAAGGGTCATTGAAAAAAGACAGGGCACTAAGATCGGGTGTATTGAAGAAGTGGCCTATCGTATGGAATTTATTAATGAACAGCAATTGATGGAGCAGGCAGATGCACTGGCCAAAAGCGGTTATGGAAAATATTTGCGCTATATAGCTACTGCAACTACTTGAGAATGTTGCCAGGTTGATGTTTCGGCAGGCTCAACATGACAATGCCGAAACCTACCGGAAACGAACCACCCTTCGCCAGCTCAGGGTGACAGTTCGTTTAATAAAGAAGGCAGTGAATCGTAATAA
>JALZIY010000473.1 GCA_030860085.1 Bacteroidota bacterium
AGGAATATAGGCCTGAAAAAAAGCATCGCCACAGGCTTTGCCAAAGTTCATCCAAAAATCATCATCGTGTTTTTCATCAGGTCGTTTATAATCATAAAAAATCCCGCCAATACCCCGGCGTTCATTATTACGATGTGTGTTTACAAAATAGTTATCACAAGCTTCCTTAAATTGAGCATGAAACGTCTGATCAAATTCATCGCAAACATTTTTATAAGTCTGGTGAAAATGCCGGGCGTCTTCCTCGAAAAAATAATAGGGTGTAAGATCAGTACCGCCTCCAAACCACCTGTCAATTACGGCCCCCTCCCTACCTCCCCCCAAAGGTGAGGAGTCGTACAATTCAAACATGCGGTAGTTGCAATGCACCGTGGGTACAAACGGATTATTGGGGTGAAGCACAAGTGATAAGCCGCAGGCAAACCAAGTGCTTCCCGAAGAAGGAATTTTTAGAGTAGACCTCATTGCCCCGGTAACTTTTCCAGAAACTACAGAAGTATTTACCCCCCCTTTTTCAAATACATTTCCATTTGCAATGATCCTTGTTATGCCTCCGCCCCCTTCTGGTCTTTCCCATACATCTTCTGCAAACTTTGCTTTGCCATCTACTTTTTCCAAAGCAGAACAAATCTTGTTTTGAAGATCGTGTATGTAATTAATCCAAAGCATCCGGCCCCCTGTCCCCCGGTGGGGGGACTTAGATTGATCAGATTTTTTTTCACTGCTCATTTCTTGAAGCACAATTTTTTAAACGTTCATTTAGAGATATGTTTATTTCTTTAAAGAAAATTAGACCTAAGTTCCCCCACCGGGGGACAGGGGGCTGTATTCCTTCACCGCATCAACAAATGCTTTTGCATTATCAACCGGTACATTTGGTGTAATACCATGACCAAGATTCGCTATGTAATTTTGTGAACCAAATCCATCAATCATTTCCTTCACCCATTTTTTTATTTCAGGAATGGGTGCCAATAGTTTCGCCGGGTCGAAATTGCCTTGCAGTGTAATATTATTGCCTGTAAGATCTCTTGCTTTTTTCGGGCTTACACACCAATCAATTCCTAATCCTGAAGCACTGCTTTTGCTAAGGTCTTCCAATGCATACCAGCTCCCTTTTGGAAATAATATTACAGGTGCATCATCCTTTAATGCGTCCGCTATTTGCAGTAAATATGGTTGTGCAAAGATTTTAAAATCTGCCGGACTTAACGAGCCGGCCCAACTATCAAACACCTGTACCGTATCGGCGCCTGCAGCCACTTGTGCTTTCAAATAAGCAATAGTAATGTTTGTGATTTTCTGTAATAACAGGTGCGCCAATTTAGGTTCGGTGTAAGCAAACTGTTTAGCTTTATCCCAGGTTTTACTGCCTTTGCCTTCTACCATATAACAAAGAATGGTCCACGGGGCGCCTGCAAAACCTATCAGCGGCACACGTCCGGCTAACTCTTTTTTAGTAAGCGACAATGCATCAAGCACATACTTTAAATATTCTTCTACATTATCAATATTCAGGTCATTGATATCTTTTTGCGATTGAATTACTTTTGGTAAAGAGGGTCCTTTTCCTTCTTCCATCAATACTTCCAATCCCATTGCCTGGGGAATGACTAATATATCACAGAAAATGATAGCTGCATCTACACCAACCTGGTCAATCGGTTGCAAAGTAATCTCCGTTGCCAGTTGCGGAGTTTGCACGCGGGTAAAAAAATCATATTTCGCTTTCAATTTCAAATAATCAGGTAGGTATCTTCCTGCCTGGCGCATCATCCACACCGGTGGTCGCTCTACCTTTTCCTTTCTTAATGCTCTTAGTAACAAATCGTTCTTCAATGGTGTCATCTTCAATCGAATTTTTAAGTAGCGAAGTACGCAATGGCTTGTCTTGCTAAGGCATTTTTATCAGTTGAATAAGCAATAATAATTTTCTGACTCTTATATTGCCTGATCGTTTCTGCGGTTGTTTTTCCTATTGCAAAAAGCTGTGTTTGTTTACCAGGTTTATTGGTTTTAAAAAAGCTATTCACTGCACTGGGACTAAAAAATAAAATACCATCGTATTCTCTTGTAAGGTTTGCAGGAATTTCTGTGGTCTCGTAAACAATCACTTCCTCTACCTTCACTTTCTCCGAGCGAAATTTATTTGGCAATTCATCTCTGCGTATATTGCCACAAAAGAAAACAATGCTTTTTACACCATCGTCAATCATTCGTTCGGCAAGAAGTTTTGCATTCTCCGCCGTTGTAGCAATCTTTTCACCGCCTAATTTTTCTTCTATTAATTTTTTTGTGGTGTTACCCAGGCAGTAAATGCGCCAATCAACTTCGGGAGTTATATGAGGTATTACTGCTTCTACAGCATTCATGCTTGTAAAGGCAACTGTGAGTTGTTGTTTTGATAGCTCTTTTATTTTTTTAAATAATTGGGGGTCTTGTAAGCGTTGCGTTTCTATAAAAGATAATTCTTCAATTATAATTCCATTCTGTTCCGCTTCTGAAATGATTTCTTTAGCTAATGGCCTTGTGCTTAATATATGTGGTTTAGATTTTTGCATTTCTTATATCAGTAAGTATTTGTTGTGCTTCGGGATTAGACAGCAATTCCTGTGCAGCTAACATTCCGGTCATTTCACTTTCTTCAACCGCAATTTCTTTTTCAATTTCTATTTTTTGTTTTCCATTGATACTGCAAAGGTTTCCCTTGAACAAAATGGTATCTTCATTTATTTCAGCCAAGGCACTTATTGGTGTTGAACATCCACCCATTAATATCCGTAAAAAATCTTTTTCAATTTTAGTACATAAGGCTGTTGCTGCATCATTAAAGGGTTGGCAAGCCTCATAGCTATAATGGTCATCCGCCCTGCACACTACCATAATTGCGCCTTGTGCCGGAGCCGGTAACATCCAATCAAGGTCAATAGAATTTTTAGGGCGAAGGCCAATCCTTTCTAATCCTGCCGCGGCAAAAATGGCTCCGTTCCAGTTGCATTCCTCCACTTTATGCATACGGGTATTTACATTGCCACGTAAATTTTCTATTATGTGATGAGGATAACGATGAAGCCACTGGGCTTTGCGACGGATAGAACTGGTAGCGATAGTGAATTGAGAATTGAGAATTGAGAATTGAGAATTAAAAGTACTGTCATCCAAATCCTTAATTCCTAATTCTATCTCAATGTCCTCCCGTTTACCTTTATAAACCAAAATATCTTTATAGGAAGCTCTTTTTAAAACCGCTGCTTGCTGAATGTTTTTCGCTAATCGCGTTGGCACGTCTTTCATTGAATGAACGGCAATATCAATGCGATTGCTTAGTAAAGCGGCATCTAATGTTTTTGTAAAAATTCCCTGAACACCCATTTCGTACAAGGGAGTAACAGTATCTATATCGCCTTCGCTTTTGATATAAACGAGTTCTGAAGCAACGCCATTTTCTTTCAACAGGTTTTGCACCAGTGTAGCCTGCCACACAGCCAGTTGACTTTCCCTGGTACCGATGCGTAATGTAGTTTGAGCCATTAGTTAACCCCGGCACTTATAAATTCGTTAATTGCAGTAATGTACTGACAACCTCGCTCATTTTTTATTTTTATTTTGCTTGCAGTGTCGTTTAATACCCGTTGAATTTTTACTTCTAATTTTTTTGGGCAAGGAATTGAGATTCGGTGAACGTATTTTGGATGAGAATAAATTTCTTTCAGTTTTATTTTCAAATCTTTTAATAAGGGAACGTGCCTGCGCATCTCGTGCCACTCATTAAATTCTTCTATTAATTGTTTGATGAATGCTTTTGCTTTTGGCACTTCAGCCAACCGGGCCTTAAGCGTTTCATCTTTCAACTTTGCCAATTCATCAACATTCACCATTTCTACATTAGGTAAATGTTGCGCCGCTTCTTCCACATTATGTGGGATGGAAAGATCAATGATCAGTTTATGATTGCAGCCATCTAAATGTGATTTTAATATAATTGGCTCAACAGCATTTGTAGCTACTAAAATAATGTCAGCTTTTCTAATCTCTGCATCCAAATTTTCTACAGGTGCTGATTGCAACTTCAGATCATTCGCTAATTCCTTAGCCTTCCCGGGAGAACGATTGATGAGAGTAATATTTTTTGCTCCTAAGTAATCAACCAGGTTTTTGCAGGTATTGCGACCGATCTTTCCAACGCCCAGCAACAAAATATTTTTTCCATAAGGGTTGTTTACTTTTTCCCGGATGTATTGCACCGCAGCAAAAGAAACCGAAACCGTTCCACCACTCAACGTTGTATTATTCTTAATTAGTTTAGAGGCTTGCAGAACCGAATTGACCAGACGCTCTGTAAAAACACCCACAAATCCCTGCTCTTTTGAATATTTTGCGGCTGATTTTAACTGACCTACAATTTCGTAGTCGCCTAAAATTTGTGAATCTAACCCAGCTCCAACTTCAAAAAGATGTTCAATTGCTTCTGCCCCTTTTTTGATATAAGCTTCTTTTTTGAAAATATCGGCACCGCCAACTGTTTCCGAACAAAGTAAATGGATCAAGTGACTGCTGCTTTGAGCAAAACCATAAATCTCGGTTCGGTTGCAGGTAGAGAGAATAAATAATTCGTTGAGCCCATGTATATTGGCTTTTTCTAAAATATTAGCATATTGATCATTGGTTATTGCGAAGGAACCCCGGATGGCAGCATCTGATTTTTTAAAGTTGATGCCTGCAACAAAAAAATTATCTATGTTCTTAAAATGATGGAACTCCATTTTTGTTAGTAAGTGATAACGCTGTAAAAGTAATTTGCAAAATCTAAGAATTGGTAAACCTCTGTCATTCATCTGTCATTTAGCCGCACAACTTTTCTTAGTTATGAAAATGCCGAACGTCCATTGAGCAAATTATTGAATGAGTTGTTATTGACTGATTACATTTGCTCACGATTTTAAAAAGGAAATGAAAAGAGCTGTTGTTTTAATGAACCTGGGTTCGCCTGATAGCACCAAAGTAAAAGATCTGAGACGCTACCTGGATGAATTTTTAATGGATGAAAGAGTTATTGACAAACCATGGTTGCTGCGGGCTCTTTTAGTAAAGGGCATCATTGTTCCTTTTCGGGCTCCCAAATCTGCAGCCGCATACAAATCAATCTGGACAAAAGAAGGATCGCCACTGATTGTTATTAGCAAACAACAGCAGCAGGCATTAAAAAAAGAAATTGATGAACCGGTAGCAATCGCTATGCGGTATGGTAACCCTACTCCTAAGCAGGCTTACGATGAATTGCTAAAAAAAAATCCTGTCCTTGAAGAAATAATTCTTGTTCCTATGTACCCGCATTATGCCATGAGCTCTTACGAAACTGCTGTGGAATATGCAAAAGAACAACATAAGGTGGGTGACTATTCTTTTAAGCTAAGCTTCATTAAACCTTTTTATGATGATGCTGATTACATCAATGCTTTATGCGAAAGTATCAAACCACATATAACCGGAACTTACGATCAAATTTTATTTTCTTATCATGGCATACCCGAACGGCATATTTTTAAATGCGATCGTACAAAAAAGCACTGTTTAAAAGTTGATAATTGCTGCGAAGTGCTGTCAGAAGCGCACAAATATTGTTACCGGCATCAATGTTGGACAACTACTAAGTTAGTGGCACATAAGCTAAGTATACCAAAAGAAAAATGGGGCATTTCTTTTCAGTCAAGATTAGGTAAGGACCCATGGCTGCAACCATATACAGCAGCACGTTTGGAAGAATTACCCAAGGAAGGCGTAAAAAAATTATTGGTTGTTTGCCCTGCTTTTGTGAGTGATTGTTTGGAAACTCTGGAAGAGATGGGTGTAGAAGGAAAAGAAATTTTTCTGCATGCGGGCGGGGAAAGTTTTGATCTCATTCCTTGCCTGAATGTGCATCAGTTATGGATCAATACATTAAAAAAGTGGGTAGAGAAAAAGTATAGTCAATAGTGAATAGTGAACTGGGCATTTATTTTAAAAGTTTAACTTCTGCTCATGTCTCTAATTCTAAATCTTCGCAAGCTGGCGATGTATAAGGCTCAAGAAAATTTGTTTCAAAATGTTACATGCTAACGAAGACATTGCCTTCAATTAAAAATTTGGAAGATTTCGCAAATTCGTAGGGCAGCACTTTCGGTACATTTAGATATTGCGGAAGGCAGTTCCGTAGATTAATTTCAGATAAGACGATATTTTGAAATTTCCAAAGGCTCACTTATAGAATTGATGCAGCACTCGATTAGAATTATTGCACTTTAAATTCTTTAGGTGTTTTAGGAAAGCATTTAATTGATTGTTTTAAAATGCTTTCTACACTTATAAAGACTGATCCGCATTGACCATTAATTATTGGATATTCACTATTTAGTTGACCGTTGACAGTTCCAAACTTACTTAATTTTATTTCATGAAGATCATCAGCTACAATGTAAACGGCATACGTGCCGCCATTAAAAAAGGCTTAATTGATTGGTTGCAGACGCACCCTGCCGATGTTATTTGCATACAGGAAAATAAGGCACAGCAATCCGATATTGATGCGAAGATATTTACAGAACTAGGCTATTACGATTATTGGAACTGTGCACAAAAAAAGGGCTATAGCGGTGTAACCGTTTTTACAAAACTACAGCCCGACAATGTACAATGCGGCACCGGGCACCAGGTAAGCGATGATGAAGGCAGGGTAATACAACTTGATTTTGGAAAGGTAAGATTGATCAATGCCTATTTTCCATCTGGCACCACAGGCGATATACGCCAAGCGTACAAATATCTTTGGCTGGATGAATTTTTTGATTACCTGCAGGAGCTTCGGCAAACACATCCTTATATTATTGTTTGTGGGGATTATAATATCGCCCACAAAGAAATTGATATTCACAACCCGGTGGGTAATAAAACAACTTCAGGATTTTTGCCGGAAGAAAGAGCCTGGATGGATAAATTTTACAGCAATGAATGGATAGATGTTTTCCGGCATGTACGTCCTGATGAAAAGCACCGTTATAGTTGGTGGAGTCAACGCTTTCCTTCTGTACGGTTAAATAATAAAGGATGGCGCATTGATTATATTAGCACTACAACTTCTCTACAACCTTATGTAAAAGGTGCAGAAATTTTTGCAGATGTAAAGCATAGCGATCATTGCCCTGTGTATGCGGAAATTGATGTTGAGAAATTGAATAAATAAGTTGTGATGAAAGATTACTTTGCTTCAGGGTATAGCCGCATTATTTATAACGCCACAATAAAAAAGTAGTTTCTTCTGTTGCAGTGCAATGGTTGCCATGGCTGTTAAACGAACTCGCCCCGGAGGTAATGAACACCGCCTGCTTCAAAGAATACAGCATATTAAAGCTATTAGACATTGATGATAATGAAGGACCTACCTATATAAGCCAGGGTCGTTGAAGATTATACGTTGTTACATACAGGGTATGCCGAGGATTTGCGCAAAAAAATTGTTTGACCCACCAAGAGATAATTTTATTGCTTTACTAACCTTAATGGAAATTGTGCAATAGATGTGCAAAAAAATATTCTTCATCTTGTATCAATTTTATAGTATATTCCCTTTAAAGCCTTGCCCTGCTTATATTACAGCCATTATTATCCGAAACCCTTATCCAGTAAGCTTTTAGCTACTTAGTCATTGGTAATTTACCAGGCAGTTGGCAATAAAAATGCTTGAAAACCTTATCCATTGCGGTTTTTAGCAGCCAAACAATTTTCAAAAATTGCCTAAATTTATTTTGTCAGAAAGAAAAACCGTTTAAATTTGCCTCACTCATTCTTTAAAAAAAATACTATGAACAAAGCTGAATTGATCTCAACACTTGCCGATGAAGCCGGTATTACCAAAACTCAGGCTAACACTGCTTTGGATGCTTTCGTAGGTGCAGTAACAAAGACATTGAAAAAAGGTGATAAAGTTACGTTAGTAGGTTTCGGAACATTTTCTGTTTCTAAACGTGCTGCCCGCAACGGTCGCAATCCACAAACTGGTGAAGTTATTAAAATCAAAGCAAGAAAAGTTGCCCGTTTTAAAGCTGGCAAAGAACTCTCGAGCAAGATGTAGGTATGTGTGAACTTCTTTTAAAAGCCTCTTTCACAGAGGCTTTTTTGTACTTATTTTTCAGACATTTGCAAAAACAAAATAAAACTATCATGGGTAGAGGTGATAAGAAAACAAAAAAAGGAAAAATTTTTAAAGGGTCTTTTGGCAATTCAAGACCAGCTAATCCTAAACCTGCTGAAAAAACAAAAAAGGCTGAAAAAAAAGCATAAGAATGTCCGGAATATTGAACAAGGAAAGAAATGGTTGGTAGTTGGCAGATGACAGGGGGACGTTGATTGTTGGGAAGTAGCAGTAGAGTGTAACTATTCCTTGAACCTTGTTTCATTTTTCACTGTTCGTGTTTTGTTTCTTTAAAAACTTCTGTTAACAATTGAACATTGAGCATTGATAGTTGGATATTGATCATTTTTTCTCTCTTTATTCCCCGTCCGACCGGTCATCCGAACTTGTTCATCGGTTCCTTGTTCCTTATTCATCTATTTCTTACGGCGCAAGCCTTTCAATTTTCCAATCACCATTTTCATTTAATGTGTATTGAAGCCTGTCGTGCAACCTGCTGGAACGACCCTGCCAGAATTCGACAATAACCGGTTTTACAATATAGCCGCCCCAATGTGGGGGGCGATCAATTTTACTGTTCTTCATTTCATTTGTTAAAACAGCATTTCGTTTGTCAAGCCAATCCCTGCTTTCAATTACCTGACTTTGGGGAGATGCCCACGCTCCAATCTGACTTCCTACAGGACGTGTTGCAAAGTATTCGTCACTATCCTTAATGGGTATTTTGGATACTAAGCCCACAACACGTACCTGTCTTTCAATTTCTTTCCAGAAAAAAACTAAGCAGGCTTTTGGATTTTCCTCCATCTGCAAGGCTTTATAGCTCGTATAATTGGTATAAAAGACAAAGCCGTTTTCGTCAAAGCCTTTTAACAATACAATTCTCGCATATGGCAAACCATCAGATGAAGCAGTAGCCAATGTCATTGCATTCGGTTCAACGATTTCACTTTTTAAAACGTCGCCCCACCATTTAGTAAATTGAGAGATTGGGGTTGATGCAAGGTCTTTTTCTAATAAGAATTGTAAGGTGTAATCTCTACGAAGATCAGCAATATCAGGGGTCATAGATAATGCAAAGGTAGGTAAGCAAAGATTGCTATTCGCTCTTATGCATTAGATGATCTCTTTCTTCGGAAATCATGTGAAGCATGCTTTCCAGCTCACCTGTGCGACGCATTTCATTATGTAATTTTCTATTGGTATTTGCCAATATATCCTCTGTTTCGCAAAGCTGTTGATGTTTTTTCCGGTTTTCAGCAAGCAATTCATCTATTTTCCCTGCTTTTTTTGCTACATCCTTTTTTAACTGCTCATACTCATCTTTACCCTTTTCTAATTCCATTTCTAATGTACAAGTTCTACCCGCCTGCTTTTCAAGTTCTTCAATTTTTGATTGAAGTGAATTAAATTCTTTATATACTTCTTCTAATTTTGTCGCCCTTTTTTTTGAAGCTGTTTCCTGCTGTCTAAACTTTGATAGCTCTTGCTCCTTTTCCTTTAATTTCCAATCTAACAATTCAATTTTTTCTTTCAATTCTTCCCTATCCAGTTTTGCTTCTTCATCATCTATTTTATTTTCTTCAATTTCCTGTACTCTGTTCAGCAAATTTTCTAAAATGCTTCGCTGTTTAATAATGGAATCCCTTAAGGTATGAATTGCTTCCGGAGAAGGCTCCGGATTGTTAAATTCAGTTACATTTTTTTGAATATTTCTTTCAGGAATATTTTGCAGGGCTAAGTTCCCGGTTTTGCGTTTTGAAAATTCCGTTTCCTCCGGATCATAATCCATGATAACCGCAAGTTCTTTTTGTGAAAGAAGAATATTTTTAAGCGATCGCAGGCTTCTGAAAAAATAGTAAATAGCCACACCAAGAATGGCTGCCGCAATAAACGGAATAAAAATCATCAGGACATCAAGGATGGTAGCGATCAGCATGCAGACAATAGTAAATTTCGAATGAAAAAATACTCATTTTTCATGAAATTCAATAGTAAAAATACGAAAGCCCCTTATCCGCGTACTAAGGTCCCTACTTTTTCACCCGTTACCACACGCCGTAAATTGCCAGGTTTGTTCATGTCAAATACTACAATGGGTAACTCATTTTCCATGCAGAGTGTAAAAGCGGTCATGTCCATCACATTCAATTTTTGAGATATGCATTCCTGGTAAGTCATTACACCATATTTAGTAGCGGCCGGATCCTTTTCCGGGTCAGAGGTATAGATGCCGTCAACACGTGTACCTTTCATTATTACATCTGCTTTTATTTCTATGGCTCTTAAAGAACCAGCCGTATCGGTGGTAAAGTAAGGATTGCCAGTACCTGCTCCAAAAATAACTACTCTGCTTTTTTCCAAATGCCTTATAGCCCTGCGGCGGATGTAGGGTTCAGCAATCTGCTCCATTTTGATAGCGCTTTGTAAACGCGTATAAATGTCTGCTTTTTCAAGTGCCGCTTGTAAGGCCATGCCATTAATAACAGTGGCCAGCATACCCATATAATCTCCATGTGCACGTTCAATACCGGTTTCTGCTTCGTTCATTCCCCGATAAATATTTCCACCACCAATTACAATAGCTACTTGAACGCCTAATTCTGTAACTAATTTTACGTCTTGTGCATATTGACTTAATACAGCAGTATCAAATCCAAAACTTTTATCACCCATTAGGCTTTCACCAGATAGCTTTAATAAAATTCGTTTGTACTTAGGTAACATAAAAATTTAAATAAAAGTCTGCAGTTTTAAGCGCTGCGAAGATAAGGGTAGTTTATAGTTTCTGGGTTTGGAGTTTCTGGTTTAGTATAATTAATAAACAATAATTTTTTGAATGATAAAATGTATGAAATTGTGATCAACATTTATCTTTATAGTTCTTTCTTTTTGAAAAAAATAAATCATTCAAAGGGCGAAAGTGTGCGATGACTGATGATAGCCCCAGACTACACAACTGTCATTCCGTCAACTGCCATCTATCATCTGACTCCATCTACCATCTTTTATTTATTTTCACCCGTGCTTTTTCGATTATTAAAAGGATACGCAAGGCTGGCAATTAAAATTTATTGCAGAAAGATCATCATTAATAAACCAGGCTTTTTAAAAGAAAATGGCCCACTTCTTTTAGCATCCAACCATCCCAATTCCTTTCTTGATGGCATTATTATGACTACCCTTTTTGAACAAGATGTATATTCATTAGCACGGGGCGATGTATTTAAAAAAAATAGCCTCAATAAATTATTGCGCTGGTTACGATTATTGCCCGTGTACCGGACCAGTGAGGGGGTGGAAAACCTGGCACATAACTATACCACTTTTGCTTCCTGCCTTGAAGTATTTAGAAAAAAGTGTGTTGTTTTAATTTTTAGTGAAGGATGGTGTGAAAATGAATGGAATCTGCGTCCTTTAAAGAAAGGCACAGCCCGCTTAGCCCTTACTGCATGGCAGCAGGATATACCATTGAAAATTGTTCCCGTCGGTTTTAATTACAGCTCATTTAAAAGCTTTGGAAAAGATGTACATATTTATTTTGGACAAAGTTTTTCAAAAGAAACCATTCAGCAAAACGATACACAGGGAATGAAGATCCTGGCATTTAATAACACACTGCAAAAAGAATTACAAGACCTGGTTTATGAGATAGAAAAAAAAGATTTAAAAAAACAACAAAATTATTTCCCCGACAATGTTTCCGCATCCAAAAGAATGCTGCTTTTTCTCCCTGCATTAATTGGCATTTTGGTTCATTTGCCATTGTTTACTGTTGTAAAATTGTACACTCATATACAATTTAAAAATAGCGGTCATTATGATTCAGTATTGACTTCTTTGTTGATGTTGTTGTACCCGGTTTATATTTTAATTATATCCTTATGGTCAGCAACTTACAATTTACCGGTAGCAATAGCCTCTCTACTATTTATACCATTTACTGCCTGGTGTCTTGCACAAATAAATTATAGATTATTTCCTCAGTAAACTCTTGCTTACATTTATATAAACTTAATATTATGGTGTTGATCACTTTAGGTATTATAATCCTTGTTCTCTCTTTTTTTGTTGGCAGCATTCCCAATGTAGAACGTTCTGCACGTGTTGGACGTATTATTGCCATTGGCTTTATTTTGCTTGGTATTATTACCAGCTCTTTCGTTCAGATAGATGCAGGACATATTGGCGTAAAAAAATTGTTTGGAAAAGTTCAACCAGAAGTAATATCCAGTGGATTAAACTTTGTAAATCCTTTAATGGAAATAGAGCGCATGGATATAAAAACACAGAATTACACCATGAGCGGCATTAATGACGAAGGGCAAAAGAATGCCGACGATGCTATAAAAGTATTAACAGCAGATGGCCTTGAAGTGACTATTGACCTGACCGTTTTGTACAGGGTTATTCCTTCAGAAGCTCCGCGGATAGTAAAAGAAACAGGTATTAATTATGAAGATAAAATTGTGCGTCCTATTTCAAGAACACGCATACGAGACAATGCCGTTTATTATGATGCCATTTCACTATACTCCTCTAAAAGAGATGAATTTCAAGGTCGTATTTTTAAAGGAATTGAAAATGATTTTAAAAAAAGGGGGTTGTTCCTGGAAAATTTATTAGTGAGAAATATCACTTTGCCATTAGCTGTAAAAGGTACTATCGAGCAAAAGATACAGGCAGAACAGGAATCTCAAAAAATGCAATTTATTTTGGCCAAAGAAAGACAAGAGGCCGATCGTAAACGGGTGGAAGCACAAGGTATTGCTGACTACCAGAAAATTATTTCTGAAAGCCTAACCGACAGACAATTGCAGTACGAACAAATAAAAGCCACAATGGAATTATCCAAATCGCCGAACGCAAAAATTATTATGATGGGGAGAGGCAGTGCGCCGGTGATTTTGGATACGAAGCAGTAAAAAAAGTGTGATGAAATTTTCATAATGACATAGACCTCAAACTTTTTTCGACAAACAGCTAAATATGTGATCTTCATTTATTATCTTCTATCCACACATTTATTTAGGCACCTGTTTTAGCAGTTCAACTAATTCTTTATCTGATAAATTTTGTCTTTCGGATTTATCGTAAATAGAAAGCAGGAAGACGGTGGTTTCTTCAATAACAATATTGGTAATAATTCTTGCGCCACCGCTTTTCCCTTTCCCTTTGGAAGCAATTGCCATTCGTATTTTATAACAATTATTACCAAGCGGAATACCTTGTTTAGGATTTTCTTCCAGATTTGCT
>JALZIY010000003.1 GCA_030860085.1 Bacteroidota bacterium
GTATTAATGATGCACTCAAACCAACGATCTGGTTTGGCGCCACATCCATATACTGAACATCTGCTTTATCTAAAATCGGGAAGTCACCTGTTTCGCGGCTTACGATCTTATCTTCAGCAAAATTGTGTTTATCATCTAACGGCGTATTTGCCTGAGCAATTTTTGCACTGTCTTCTTCTTCTGCACTTAAAAATGTCAACTGCTTCATCTCCACTTTACCGTCTTTTACTTTACGGTAAGGCGTTTCAATAAAGCCCATATCGTTGATCTTTGCATGAACGCAGAGCGTAGAGATCAAACCAATGTTTGGACCTTCAGGTGTTTCAATAGTACATAAACGGCCATAGTGGCTATAGTGCACATCACGCACTTCAAAGCCTGCACGTTCACGACTTAAACCGCCGGGTCCGAGTGCAGAAATTCTACGCTTGTGTGTGATCTCACTTAGAGGATTGGTTTGATCCAGGAACTGTGACAGCTGAGACGTTCCGAAAAAAGAATTGATCACAGAAGAAAGTGTACGGGCATTGATGAGGTCAACGGGTGTAAATACCTCGTTATCACGAACGTTCATCCGCTCACGGATGGTACGGGCCATACGGGCCAAACCAACACCAAACTGGGCAAACAACTGCTCGCCTACTGTACGTACACGGCGGTTGCTTAAATGATCAATATCATCTATGTCTGCTTTACCATTGGTTAAGCGAACAAGATATTTAATGATCAGGATGATATCTTCTTTTGTTAAGGTCTTTTGTGTGATCTCTGCGTTCAATCCAAGTTTACGGTTGATCTTATAACGTCCTACTTCACCAAGGTCGTAACGTTTATCAGAGAAAAATAATTTATCAATAATACCTCTTGCCGTTTCATTATCCGGCGCATCAGCACCACGAAGCTGGCGGTAAATAACCTGAACCGCTTCTAACTCTGAGTTAGAGGTATCTTTATTTAATGTATTATAAATGATAGCGTAGTCACCACCCACATCTTCTTTCTGAACAAATACCGATTTGATATCCATTTCAGAAATGGTATCCACCGCTTCTTCGTCCAAAATAGAATCACGTTCCAATATCACCTCGTTACGCTCAATAGAAACCACCTCACCAGTATCTTCATCCACAAAATCTTCTACCCAACTGCGAAGTACACGAGCTGCCAAACGACGACCCAAATATTTTTGCAAAGCTTTTTTGTCTCCTTTCACTTCGTCAGCCATTCCGAATAACTCAAGAATGTCTTTATCAGTTTCATAACCAATAGAACGAAGCAATGTTGTTACCGGAAACTTCTTTTTACGATCAATGTATGCATACATTACATTGTTAATGTCTGTAGCAAATTCCATCCAGGCTCCTTTGAAAGGAATTACTCTTGCTGAATAAATTTTTGTTCCGTTGGGGTGCACTGACTGACCAAAGAATACACCAGGCGAACGGTGTAATTGAGATACAACCACACGTTCAGCACCGTTGATAACAAAAGTACCGCGAGGAGTCATGTAAGGAATGTTTCCTAAGAATACATCCTGAACGATTGTCTGGAAGTCAATGTGCTCTTCATCGTTACAGCTTAGACGTAGCTTTGCTTTCAAAGGCACAGCATACGTAAGACCTCGCTCCATACATTCCTCAATAGTGTAGCGAGGCGGATCGATGAAGTAATCTAAAAATTCCAGAACGAAAATATTACGTGTGTCCGTTATAGGAAAACTTTCCTTAAACACACGAAACAATCCTTCCACATTTCGTTTGTCAGGTGTTGTTTCTAACTGGAAAAATTCTCTAAACGACTGAATTTGTACCGCCAAAAGATCGGGAGTGTCAGCAATGTTTCCGATTTTCCCAAAATTGATCCTTTGGTTCGTTAATGTTGCAGGCATATATATAAAAACCGGTTTTATGTTTTAGACGGAGCAAATCATTATCATGCCTTTCTCATTACGAGTGAAAGCAAATGAATATCAACTATTTAGGTATGATTTGAGACGTCAAAATGTTTTTGGCCAAAACTTTAGGAGTGCAAAAGTAAGGTTTTAAGATACATGAACAAGATTTTTCGCGTCAACAATAAGCAGGCCATAATTTTTTTAACTCTTTATAATAATTCTTAACTTCTGCCTTATGAATGGGAAGGATTTTGTAAAAGACTATCTCAGGTTTACAATAAGAGATCGTATTGGAATTTTATGTATTGTTGGTATAATAGGAATTGTTTTTCTGTTGCCGAGGCTTTTTGCAAAAGAAACGAAAGCTTTACCCCTCATTGAAGACAGCGTTTTAGCCCTCGCTATAGATACTTTGCAACGCAGGCAAACTTATCCGGAGCAATACCAGGAAAGTAACAGTACTGACTATCAATACGAGGCTTCACAGAGTAATAATTTTACAAAAGGTGAATTGTTTGACTTTGATCCAAATACATTACCCGCCGCAGGATGGAAAAGTTTAGGATTGAATGACCGGACTATAAAAACCATTATTAATTACAGAACAAAAGGCGGTAAATTTTACAAACCTGAAGACTTGAAAAAAATATGGGGTATGCCCGAAGGATTTTACGATCGGGTTCAAGATTACATCCGGATTACATCTATAGAAAAGAAAAATGATTTTCGACCGGATTATCCAAAAACTGTTTATGAAAAAAAGGAAAGGAGCTTTAATGCGGTAAATGTAAATGCAGATGATACAACAGCATTTATTGCCTTGCCTGGCATTGGCAGTAAACTTGCCTACCGCATTACAAATTTCCGGGATAAATTGGGAGGTTTTTATTCTGTTGAGCAAATAAAAGAAACCTATGGTTTGCCGGATTCTACCTTTCAAAAAATAAAACCTTATTTAAATGTAAATGCAGATGCTGTAAAAAAAATCAATATCAATACAGCTACAAAAGAAGAATTAAAAGTGCACCCCTACATAAAATGGAATTTAGCGAATGCTATTGTTGAATACAGAACCCAACATGGCAACTATAAAAATTTACAGGAGTTGAAAAATATTGTGTTGGTTGATGAGGGGACGTTTATCAAGATTGTGCCGTATCTAAGTTTGTAAGTAACTCAATCTCATGGGTAAGACTATTAAAAAGATTTTGCAGTTTGCTTGATAATATCGGCTTCTAC
>JALZIY010000013.1 GCA_030860085.1 Bacteroidota bacterium
CTAAATGGTTAATCCTATCATTTAAAATACTATTCAGTATTGTGACTGATGATTTTTATTATCGTTATTTGTTTCATTAAATAATTAAGATGTGATAATTATCGTTCCTGAAGTGATCATGCGAAAAGTTTAGACAGGTAAATCTTATATTTTGCTCTTCTTGGTTGTTCCTTCGTTTTAATGACAGTTGCAAAAGGATGGATAGGATTATGAAAGTAAAGTGTGCGGCCTTTGTTCCACAGGGTAAACTCTGCAAAAGTTAACTAGAATTACGAAAGCCGGGAACATAAATCTTTATCATAACCACAACCCTTTTCCGCTAAATTTGCGGCACATATAACAATGATGGATTTTAAATTGAGTGAAGAGCATTTAATGATTCAGCAAGCTGCAAGCGATTTTGCAAGAATTGAATGTTTGCCGGAGGTAATTGAACGTGATGAGAAACAAAAATTTCCCCTGGAGCAAGTAATGAAGCTCGCCGATCTTGGTTTCTTAGGGATGATGGTAAGTCCCGAATATGGCGGCGCCGGACTTGACACTATCAGTTATGTGATAGCAATGGAAGAGATAAGCAAAATAGATGCAAGCGTTAGTGTTTGTATGAGTGTAAATAATAGTTTAGTATGTTATGGACTGGAAGCATTTGGTACTGAAGAGCAAAAACAAAACTATTTAACACCATTGGCACAAGGGAAAAAAAATGGCGAATTATATACAGGGGCTTTTTTATTAAGTGAGCCTGAAGCGGGTAGCGATGCGACTTCTCAACGCACAACTGCAGAAGATAAAGGCGATTATTATTTGCTGAACGGTACAAAAAACTGGATCACTAACGGAGGTACAGCATCTGTTTATTTAGTGATTGCGCAAACAGATCCATCGAAAGGATCAAAAGGAATTACCACGTTAATTGTAGAAAAAAACTGGCCAGGTGTAGTTGTTAGTGGCAAGGAAAATAAATTAGGCATCAGGGCCAGCGATACGCATACATTATTGTTTAATGATGTAAAAGTGCCAAAAGAAAATAGGATAGGAGAAGAAGGTTTTGGATTTAAGTTCGCAATGAAAACCTTAGCTGGGGGCAGGATAGGTATTGCATCACAAGCCCTAGGCATAGCCGGGGGCGCTTATGAATTAGCGCTGAAATATTCAAAAGAACGCAAAGCATTTGGCACGGAGATAGCTAACCACCAGGTTATTGCTTTCAAGCTCGCAGATATGGCGACCCGCATCGAAGCATCCAGGCTTTTTTGCATGAAGGCGGCATTTGATAAAGATCAAAATAAAGACTATACTTTAAGTTCGTCCATGGCTAAAGTTTTTGCTTCAGAAACTGCTATGTGGACTACTGTGGAAGCCGTGCAAATTCATGGGGGTTATGGTTTTGTAAAAGAATACCATGTAGAACGGTTGATGCGTGATGCAAAAATCACACAGATCTATGAGGGAACAAGTGAAGTACAACGGATTGTTATTAGCAGATACATTTTAAATAAATGACAGTTGAAGGATGACAGTTGGTACAATTGATCGTTTTCTCCTGGCCCGCCAGATTATGAACTATTTACAATGAGCTATGGATGTACGACTTCCTCCACAATGAACTTCTGCAAATATGACTAACAAACTACTTTATAACTATAATAAAATTATAGATGAGTTAAAGCCTCTTAATATTACCCTGGTTGCCGTTTCTAAAATACAACCCGTACAGATCATTAAAGAACTTTATCAATTTGGTCAAAAAGATTTTGGAGAAAACTATGTACAGGAATTGGTTGAAAAACACAGGCATTTACCTGCTGACATACGTTGGCATTTTATAGGGCATTTACAAACCAACAAAGTAAAACTAATTGCTCCTTTTATTTACCTGATACAAGGAGTGGATAGCTTTAAATTATTAAAAGAAATTAATAAGGAAGCAAAAAAAAACGACAGAACCATTAATGTTTTATTACAAGTTCATATTGCAAAAGAAGAAACCAAGTTTGGATTAAATGAAAAGGAATTAGCAGATTTACTGATTAAACACATAGTTAATGAGCCGCTGCCACATATAAACGTTATTGGTTTGATGGGCATGGCCTCTTTTATTGATGATATGATTAAGGTGAGAAATGAATTCAAATATCTTAAAACACTTTACGACAAATACATTCAACTGTCACCCGTCACCCCTCAACTGCAAACCCTTTCAATGGGAATGAGTGGGGATTATAAAATGGCAATTGAAGAAGGAAGTACTATGGTGCGTATTGGCAGTCTTATATTTGGGGAACGCCATTAGTAAAATGTTTTAGACTTTTAATAAACCAGGCTATCCCACCAAGCAATATTAAAAACCCTAGTGATAGTATTATTGGAAAAATGTTAGCATTGTACAGCGATGTCTTTTGCAGGCCAATATCTTTTTTTGATACCTTTCTTACTCTTACTGCATTTGTTACTGACGCTTCCAGCACCCATAAATTTCCATCCTTATCAAACAAGCCGCCGGTAGGCGCCCAAGGTAAGGTAGAATAAACCATATCCTTTATTTCTCCGGTTTGACTAATTTGCTTGACAACCCTCCCTGAATAACTTGCTAAATAAATATTCTCATTTTTATCTGTCCATATCCCGAATAAGCTATGTCTGTCGCCATTCATAGGTGTAACACCGGCGGAGCGTTGCGTAATATCTTTAGCTACTATTATAAATTTTCCATTGATGTCTAATTTATAAAGATCATGATAGTCAATAAAATAAACTATACCGTTTACAGTGACGTACATCCAGCGAATGTCTTTAAACTTGCCCTCTGCGATGGTTTCAATTCTGCCGTCAGGATATTTTTTTTTGAATTGACTCACAGCAGAACGTTCTACCCAATACATATTTCCTGCATCATCTCTAACAAATGAATAATTTATAAGAAAACCAGTAGAAGGTTTTATGACTGTATCCAGTATTCCATTATTTTTTAAGCACCATACATAGTGTCCCCATGTATCCACTTTTTCTCCGTTATACCAAAGATGTTCACCAAACAGGTTATCGGCAGCATCCATATATAATTCATGTGTGTGTACGTTTTTTACGACTACTGATTTGGAGCCATCCTTTGCAATTCTCCACACTTGTTGCAGGTCGGTATAATAAATATTTCCTTTGCTGTCCTGCACTATGCCTATTCCAGGATGTGCAAAAGTTATAAGAGGCAACATAATTAAACACAACAGGAAATTTCGCATGTTACTTGATTAATTATTGAAATTACATTGAGAAGCTTTCTCACATATATTTATTACACCTGTTGTAAGATTTACTTTACCAACAGCAGCATTATTAAAAAGTGGAATTTTTTTATATATTGTTGTAAATTATTATCATGAAAAAATTTTATTTGTCTTTTTTAACTGTCCTGATCGGTGCAATAAGTTTTGCACAAGATGCAAAACTTGATGTGAATGTAAATACTGATAAGGGTAGTAATTGGTATGCCTCACCCTGGGTTTGGGTGGTAGGTGGTGCTGTTTTTATTCTTTTATTAGTTGCTTTGACCCGGGGAGGTGGCCGCAAGGCTTAATTTTTTTTATTAATTGTTTTTGTAAAAAGCCGGTGTTTCCGGCTTTTTTTTATGAGAAGAATTACAATTAATTGTATTTACTTATGTCGTGTTAGCGCCAAATGCTTTTACTTTTGAACCAATATTGCAATTTGCGGATATGTGTTCTGCTTATAAGTATAAAACTTTTTTCATTGGTGCGGGTTATAAACAACAGGTAACAGATTATACCAATTAATACCATAAAAAACAAAACTGAAAACATAATGTCTATTTTAATGATTAAAGCATTTCAAATACTATTCCAATAAAAATGGGAAATATCAAAAACAATTTTTTAGTTCTGAATATTACTCATTTGGACAAATTATGAGGAAAACTGTAGAATAGCAAGCCGGAAAGATAAATAAAGCCACAGCTATGTCGGAAAATAAAACTCAATGCTGTGAGAGAAGATATTTTTCTAAGGAAGCTATTGCATTATTTTTTAATTCGTTGCCGATGTCTTCATTTATATGCCATTCATCGTGCTCACGTTTAATTGTAAATGATTTAGCTATATCTTCCTGGGCAGATTGAAAATGATATTCTTCATTGGCAAAAAAAACGGAATATGATATAGGTTGGTTATTAATTGTAATGGTAGTATTAAATAGATCGGTCATTTTTATGTTAAAAAGTTTTAATCAATATTGTTCAGTATCCTTTTGCAGCGAATTTTTTTCTTCTTCTTTTTTTTTATTAATCAATGTTTCTTCACCCCTGCCTAAGGAACCATCGCCGGAGGCATGAGCATTTGCTATACTGGATGAGTCTATTTCCTCATCCTTATTTCCTTCATTTTTTTTATCAATGTCTTTTTTATTTTTTTTCATAAAAAACCATTTATACCATTTATCAATTTCCCGTTAGTGCCTTCACTGATGTATTATGTAAAATTATCCGTTTTAAGGAAACTAAACATTTAATTGGTGGGGTGAGTTTTGGTAATTTAGTTACACAGAAGGCCTTTTAATCAACAATTGCCCTTCTTATTTTTATCAACTTCATAAGCAAATCTTCCAGTAATTCAAGACGTAACATATTAGCGCCATCACTTTTTGCAGAAGCAGGGTCAGGATGTGTTTCAATAAATAACCCGTCTGCTCCTGCGGCAATAGCCGCTTTTGCAATCGTACCAATTAATTGAGGATTGCCCCCCGTTACCCCACTGGTTTGGTTAGGCTGCTGCAGGCTATGCGTACAATCCATTACTACCGGTGTATTTTTAAACTGCATCAGCGGAATGTTACGATAATCCACTACAAGATCCTGGTAACCAAAAGTGGTCCCTCTTTCTGTTAGGAGTA
>JALZIY010000443.1 GCA_030860085.1 Bacteroidota bacterium
AACCCATTCTTTTCAACGATACAGTGCATAATAATATTTCGTTTGGAATGAAGGCTGACAGAACCGCTATTATAGAAGCAGCTAAAACTGCTAATGCACATGAATTTATTGAAGGCCTGGAAAATGGTTACGATAGTTTTATCGGCGATCGCGGTATGAAATTGAGTGGCGGCCAACGTCAACGGTTAACCATTGCACGAGCCATTTTAAAAAATGCACCCATTTTAATTTTAGATGAAGCCACCTCTGCGCTGGACTCTGAATCGGAAATGCTGGTGCAACAGGCGATTGAAAGAGTGATGCAAAATAAAACATGTGTAATTATAGCACACCGGCTTTCCACAGTACAACATGCAAATGAAATTATTGTAATAGAGGAGGGAGAGATTGTAGAAAGAGGGACCCACACCAGTTTAATGCAGCGGCAAGGTTTTTATTACCGGTTGGTGCAAATGCAGGAGGTGAAGTAGGCCTCCCCAAACCCCTCCGGTGGAGGGGCTTCGCAACACACAAAGTCAGCTTAATTGACTACGCTGACAATTCACAACCTTCTAAAGATTTGTAGTTGTTTGTTTTGTATATAATGCTTGACCAAGCAAAATGTAAATAAATCTCACTATTTCAGGGTAGTTGGATGACTCAAAGAAACTCCGAAAAGCAAGGTTTGTGAATAGGTCTCCTTCCCACCGGGAAGGCCGGGATGGGCTTTCCTTATCTTAACACCTCTCTCGAAATCACCAACTTCTGTATCTCACTTGTTCCTTCACCAATTGTGCAAAGTTTTGAATCACGATAAAATTTTTCAACGGGAAAATCTTTAGTATAACCATAGCCACCAAAAATTTGCACGGCTTCAGTGGAAACCTTTACAGCCACCTCGCTTGCATAATATTTAGCCATCGCAGATACCTTGGTCAGGTTTTCCCCACGGGTTTTTAAATCGCAGGCTTCAAGCGTTAATAAGTCAGCAGCTTCAATCTCTGTTGCCATATCTGCCAGCTTAAAAGCTATTCCCTGGAAAGAAGCAATTGGTTTATCAAATTGATGACGCTCCTGCGAATATTGTAAAGCTGCCTCGTAGGCACCCTTCGCAATACCCAATGATAATGCTGCAATAGAAATTCTGCCTCCATCCAAAACCTTCATCGATTGCTTAAAACCTTCACCTATTTCACCCAATCGATTTGCATCAGGGATCACACAATTTTCAAAGATCATTTCTGCTGTCTCCGAGGCTCGCATGCCTAATTTATTTTCTTTTTTCCCACCACTAAAACCAGGTGTGCCTTTCTCTACTACAAAAGCAGTTGCATTATTTTTTGCTCTCGGTTCACCTGTACGACAAATGACCACGGCCACATCTCCGCTTTTACCATGAGTGATCCAGTTTTTTGTTCCATTGATAACCCAATTATCTCCATCTCGGGTAGCGGTGCATTTCATATTGCCGGCATCGCTACCAGTGTTAGGCTCAGTTAAACCCCATGCACCAATCCATTCTGCGGAAGCCAATTTTGGGAGATAACTGCGTTTTTGATTTTCATTACCAAATGAGAGAATATGACCTGTGCATAGTGAGTTGTGAGCAGCAACACTTAAACCGATTGACCCACATACTTTAGCAATTTCTTCAATAATGGCCTTATATTCAAAATAACTTAATCCTGCGCCGCCATATTCTTCCGGCACTAAAACACCCATCATACCCAAATCGCCTAATTTTTTAAAAAGCTGCACGGGAAATTCCTGGCTCTCGTCCCATTCCATTACATAGGGCTTAATATGTTGTTGGGCAAATTCACGGGCAGTCTGTGCCACTTGCTGTGTTATTTCAGAAGTTTCAAAATTCATATAGCAACCTTAAAGAGCGGCGAAGATAAGAATGAAGCAATTAGCTAATGTGCTAATTCGATATTTGCTAATGGAGAACCATAAAATCTCCAGCCTTCTTTTTCCGGACCCTGATGGAATAGTTTTCTTTTGAGACTTCCACTTCATTAGCAATTTAGCACATTAGCTGGGTAGCAAAAGCTTTACTGAAATAGAAACCCAAATGAGAAAAATAGATAATTTTATACAACTCAACAACCCTGAATACTTTTCACTTACTATGAAATGCAAGACACACCCGATATATTTAAACCTGCAATTAAAATTTGGTTTGCCAAACTGCTAATGGAAAAAGATTCGCCAATTGTTAATAGACAATGAAGATTTTTTTCAATTAACAAATGAAATAGAAAATCTGCACGAACGGCATTTTCGAAAACAGAAGTCTAAAAGCATAGCGCTATTTCTTCCTGCTCCACACAATAAAATCGGTTTGCGAAATTTTATCAATGCCCAATTGCCTTAACATGTTCACTAACTGCCCGCGGTGATAGCCGCCATGACTAAAAACATGCAGCAACATTTGAAAAACCGGTTGTTTAAATTGTTCTTTTTTTGAGTTTCTATAAATAAACTCGTGTAGCAACTGGCGTTCTTGCGCATTTGCTATAAATTCATTCCATTGTTGGTTTTGAAGTAATAAATTATCAAATGCATCTTTGGTGTTTCCTGTAAATGTTTCGCTTTGAACAATGATTCGTTCCTGCAATTTCAGTCTCTGCCACCAGATGCTTTCAGCATCCCACATGTGTAAAACAGTTTTATGCAAACTGCCAAAACTGCTGGGTATCTCACGCAATTGTTTCTCTTCCGGCAAAGCAATTATCAGATACTTTAACAGGCCATTTGCCCAGCTATTATAAATTGAAAATTGATGTAGGAGTTCTTTCATGTGCTAAACAATTATGCTATTAATGCCTGCTGTTTGCAGCTAAAATGTAAATACATTTGACGCTTATTCTCCTACTAATTAACAAAGAAGATCTTGTATGCCAGATAAAAATTTTCCAATTAGCGGTTTTAGTTCAGCTGCTGTACACGCCGGACATGAAACCGATCCACGTTATGCCCACCTGGTGCCAATTTACGCATCCAGTACTTATGTATTTGATACTGCTGAACAAGGCATGAGAAGATTTAGCGGAGAAGAGCCAGGTTATATTTATTCGAGGTGGGGAAATCCAACTATTACGGAAGCAGAAGAAAAAATTGCTGCTTTGGAAACCTTTGGACTTGACATGCAGGTAAAAGGCATTTTGCATGCATCAGGCATGGCAGCTATTGGCAGTTTAATGCTTGGCAATTTAAAAACAGGCGATAAAATACTCACCCACTATTCCCTGTATGGCGGTACAGAAGAACTCATTCATAAAGTATTACCTGACCTGGGCATTACAGCCGTTATTAGTGACTTAAGAAAATTGGATACTGTAGAAGACATCGTTAAAAAAGACAGCGCTATTAAAATGATGTATCTCGAAACACCCGCCAACCCAACCATGCAATGTGTTGACCTCGAAGAACTGAGCATGATAGCAAAACGCCATCATTTATTGGTAGCCTGCGATAACACTTTCGCTACGCCCTATTTGCAGCAGCCATTTAAATATGATGTTGATTTTGTAATGCATTCCACTACAAAATTTTTGAATGGACATGGCACAGCTATTGGAGGCATTTTGCTGGGAAGAGATATAGAATTAATGAACCACAAAATGACAAAAACCCACCGATTGCTTGGTGGAAATGCAAACCCGTTTGATACTTTTTTATTGATCGTTGGAATTAAAACGCTTGAGTTGCGTATGGAACGTCATTGCCATAATGCCACAGAAGTAGCTGATTATTTAGTGCTGCATCCACAAGTAGCAAGGGTAAATTATGCAGGATTATCTTCTCACCCCGATCACTATACCGCCATGAAACAAATGAGGCATGCCGGGGCGATGCTAAGTTTCGAATTGAAGGGAGGTCTGCAAGCGGGTATAGATTTTATGAACAGGCTTAAAATGTGTGTTAGAACTGTTTCTTTAGGCACCTGCGATACACTTCTTTCACACCCTGCTTCTATGACGCATTATGGCGTGCCTAAAGAACAAAGAGAACAATACGGCATCACTGATGGGTTGATCAGGATGAACGTTGGCATTGAAAATGTGCAGGATATAATAGCTGACCTCGACCAGTCTTTGAGTTAAAAAATATTTCAACATTTTGAAAAGTTTTTCCTTTCCAAAAATTAATATTATTTCGATGATGATTTCTTCAGAAACTATAATTTTTTGTAAGAAGCTGTTTTAAAAATGATGCTGCAAATTTCTTATATAGCTAAAATGGTCGGTGGGGACACCGACCACGGCGGGCCGCCGCCGTTCGTGTCCCACGAACGGCTTAGATGGTGAATCAAAATTCTATTTTTAAACAGCTTCTAAGGAAGTGAGAGAAATAATTGTTTAATCAAATAAAATTTCTCAGTATGAGAAAAATCAAAAACTCCCCTCCAAGGGATGGGGGCATCAAAATAAGAAGAGCTGTTAAAGAAGATTGCGAACGAATATTAGAATTAGTAAAAGAACTGGCTCATTATGAAAAAGCACCTAATGAAGTAACAGTTACGCTTGCCCATTTTATACAAAGCGGATTCGGCTACAAACCTGTTTGGTGGGCTTTTGTGGCTGAAGTAGATGGTGTAGTCCATGGATTTGCTTTGTACTACATCCGCTTTAGCACCTGGAAAGGGCAACGCATGTACCTGGAAGATTTTTATGTAACAGAAGAAATGCGCAGCAAAGGATTGGGAAAATTATTATTCGACAGGTTAATTAAAGAAGCGCAACGAAGAAAACTCAATGGAATGCAATGGCAGGTGCTGGAATGGAATGAGCCGGCCATAAACTTTTATAAAAAATACAACGCTGCTTTTGATTCTGAATGGATCAATTGCGCAGTTTATTTTAATTAGGTTACACCATCCGTTTGCATTTCTTTATTGATCTTTTGAATTAAGCCTTGCAATACTTTGCCGGGACCGACCTCTGTAAATTTGTATGCGCCATTTTTTATCATGGCTTGTACGCACTGCGTCCATCTTACGGCCCCTGTTAACTGATCAATTAAATTTTGTTTTATTTCATCTTTATCCACCACCCCTTTCGCCACTACATTTTGATAAACAGCGCAGGAAGGAGAATTAAAATGAGTGCTCCCGATGGCTTGCTCTAATTCATTTTTAGCGGGTTCCATTAAAGGCGAATGAAATGCACCACCAACGGACAACAACAAAGCTCTTTTTGCACCAACAGCTTTCAACGCTTCGCAAGCAAGTTCCACTCCTTTTATGCTGCCGGATATTGCCACCTGCCCGGGGCAATTATAATTGGCAGCAACCACCACTTCGTTATTTGCATCACCTATTTCTTTACAAATAGATTCTATTTTTTCGTCAGGCAATCCTACAATAGCGGCCATAGTAGAAGGGCTCTCCTCACATGCTTTTTGCATGGCCTTTGCACGAATACTAACCAATCGTAGTCCATCTTCAAAACGCAAAGTACCATTTGCTACTAATGCAGAAAACTCACCGAGGGAATGACCGGCAACCATATCGGGCCTGGTAGCTTCAATACTTTTGAAAGCAATGACTGAATGCAGAAAAATAGCGGGCTGCGTAATATTTGTTTGTTTTAACTCCTCATCTGTTCCTGAGAACATTACATCTGAAATACGAAAACCAAGTATTTCATTTCCTTGTTCAAAGAGTCTTTTGGCAAATGCATTGTTTTGATAATGCTCTTTACCCATTCCCGAAAACTGTGCCCCCTGACCGGGAAATACAAACGCATGCTTCATGTGGAATATCTTTTCAATAGGCTTGTGGAGTTACCATAAATCATTTTCAAGCTATGCGAAAGTAAGTTAATTGAGCTTGAAATTTTTAAGGGGTGCATTCCAATTGTCGCCGGTTGGTGGAGAGCACCCAACCGTGGCGGCTGCCAATGGACAGTGTCTCACTGGCCACAAATTATATTCAGCAAAAGCCAATTTAGAATACACCTCTTTTAACCTAAATCAGATGAAATAAGTTTTAAAAATTCATTTCGTGTTATAGGATTATTCAGCAGTTCCCCATCAAATGCGGAAGTAGTGGTCACCGAATTTTGTTTTTGTACCCCTCTCATCATCATGCACAAATGTTTGGCTTCAATTACTACAGCAACTCCCAACGGATCAAGGCTTTCCTTAATAGCTTTCAATATTTGCGTAGTCAATCTTTCCTGCACTTGCAGCCGGCGGGCAAATACATCTACTACTCTTGCCAGTTTGCTTAAACCCGTTATAAATCCATTTGGAATATAAGCAATATGAGCTTTCCCAAAAAAAGGGAGCAGGTGATGTTCACACATACTGTACAACTCAATATTTTTTACAATCACCATTTCGTTTACATGCTCTTCAAATCTTGCGGCATTTAAAATACTCACAGCATCCTGCTGATAGCCTTGCGTCATAAACTGCATGGCCTTTGCCATACGTTCAGGTGTTTTTAACAAACCTTCGCGTTCAGAATTTTCACCCAGTTGATCAATGATCTTTCGATAACTTTCAATTAATCCTTCTGTTGTTTCCTGATCGTATTGTTCTGTTCTTTGATATGCCATTCTATTTCAGATTTTAGATTTTTTTTGATTGCAGATTAGTTGTTATTATGAAATATGAATTAATAATACCCATTGCCATTCTAAACCGGGTATTCTACAAAGTTGCGTGGTGTTTCATACAGGCGTATATGCAAATCTAAATTTTGATCTACACTTGCACGAAGCAATTTATAAATAACTATGGCAATGTTTTCCGCCGTTGGATTAAGGTTTTTAAATTCTTCAGTATCAAGGTTCAGGTTTTTGTGATCAAATTTGTTAATCACTTTTTCTTTTACCAGGTCCGACAGTTTTTTCATATCCATAACAAAACCTGTTTTCTCATCCACTTCACCAGTTACTTTTATCTCCAGGTCGTAGTTATGCCCATGATAATGAGGCAGGCTGCATTTTCCAAAAACGTCTGTATTTTTTTCATCCGTCCAGCCAATATTGTATAAACGATGGGCGGCATTAAAATGTTCACGACGAAATACAGCAACTTTTTCTCTCATACCGTTATTTTTAATTATTCACCAAAATACTCCACGTAAATGCGTGGTGTTTCATATAATTTAATACAATGCAATTGTACCTCAGCAGGCAAGTGTGACTTTAACTGTTGCCAAATGCCAATAGCTAAATTTTCAGTGGAACAGATCTGGCCTTTTAAAAAGTCTACATCCATATTCAGGTTTTTATGATCCAGTTTTTCAACCACTCGGTTTTTAATTACATTGCCAAGCTTTTTTGCATCCATTACAAATCCCGTTTCGGCATCCGGGTTAGCTTTTACAGTTACAAACAACTCATAATTATGACCATGCCAGTTATCATTAGCACATTTTCCAAACACCTGGTCATTCTGTTCCCTGCTCCAGGCAGGATTGTATAATTTATGTGCCGCATTAAAATGTTCTGCACGGGTGAGGTAAACCATTCCCTTTAAAAATTTGATTGCAAAGGTAAATACGGATTGGATTTAGTTACTGAGATAAATTCTATGATTTGTTTCTCGTTGTCATTATTCATTGATCGTTGTTCAAACCATTGGAAATTGAACATTGAAAATTGATTATTGAACGTTCTAATTCATCCTTCGAATTTCTTGTTGCTTATGAATTCTATTGATCTTTTCCTGAGAATGCGTTAAAATCATTAATCAGCAATTATTTTTGCCTATGTCTATTTTACTTTGTGCTGCAACAGAAAAAGAACTGGCACCAACTAATGTTTTTTTGCAACATACAGATCACGATTACGAAGTTGATATATTAATTACAGGTGTTGGTTTAAGTTCAAGTACATATCATTTGACCAAACAAATTCATTTTAAGATGCCGTCTTTTATTATTCAGGCCGGTGTAGCCGGAAGCTTAGATGAAAGCTTACATTTAGGAGAAGTGGTAATAGTTGAAAAAGATCAAATTGGTGATGAAGGTGTAGCGGAAAAAAATGAATTCAAATCTCTTTTTCAATTGGGTTTGAAGGATGATAATAATTTTCCATGGCAGGAGGGAATGCTTTTTAATAATAGCATTAATCTTTTTCAGGATTTAAACCTTTCTGCAGTAACTGGTGTAACAGTAAATGAAATAACAACTGAAGGAAAACGAATTGGCTACTATAAAAATACATTGGATGCAGACATTGAAACCCTCGAAGGGGCCGCTTTGCATTATGTAGCATTGATGGAAAATATTCTCTTCTTGCAACTAAGGTCTATATCCAATTATGTGGGTGAAAGAGATAAAACAAAGTGGATGTTAGCCGAAAGCATTATTAATTTAAATATTGCATTACAATCCGTTTTGCCTAAAGTTTTTTCAGTATGAAAATAACCTTAGGATTTTCTCCCTGCCCAAACGATACCTTTATTTTTGATGCATTAGTCAATAAAAAAATTGATACCGAAGGTTTGGATTTTGATGTTGTACTTGAAGATGTTCAAACCTTGAATGAATGGGCAGCACAAGGGAAATTAGATGTTACCAAACTGAGTTTTCCTGCGCTTTTTATTTATAACAGCTCTTATAGTATTCTTTCTGCAGGGGCGGCGCTTGGCAAAGGTGTTGGTCCATTATTGATTGCAAAAACATTGGTGTCTATACCGGATGTGGTGCATTGCACTATTGCCATACCTGGTGAAAATACAACCGCCAATTTTTTACTGGGGTTTGCTTTGCCACAGGCACAGCATAAAATACCAATGTTGTTTTCTGATATAGAGAATGCAGTACTGAATGGCTCAGTAGATTTAGGTGTTATCATTCATGAAAACAGGTTTACCTATGAGCAAAAAGGCTTAATTAAAGTATTGGATCTTGGTGAATTCTGGGAGAAAAAAACAGGCTTACCTATTCCTTTGGGATGCATAGCTGTAAAAAAATATTTGGGTAAAGATTTACAAATGCAAATTGATTGTTTGATAAAAAAAAGTCTTGAATATGCTTTTGAACAATACCCTTTCCTTCCTGCTTATGTAAAAGAACATGCACAGTCAATGGATGAAACAGTTATGCGCAAGCACATAGAATTATATGTGAACCGGTTTTCTTTAGCCCTTGGTGAAGATGGAGAAAATGCTATTGAAGCATTACGCCAGGTATTTCTTTTAAATGCCAATGCTCAATAATAATCATCACCTTCGCAGGTCAATGGGGGAGATGCAGTTTTTTACATACATCTTATATTGAAATTTATCCAAAGCACATGAAAAAAATATTTTACCTGATCTTAAGCATTTTTTTTGTCAGTTTGAATTTACAAGCATACAGTCAGGGTATTGTTGACAGGCTAAAAATTTTCGTGGATTGCAGCAATCTTCGTTGCGATCATACTTTTTTTCGTAGTGAGGTAACCGTTGTAGATTTTCTTTTAGACAACAAAGCGGCAGATGTGCATATTCTTATCACAGAACAAAACACCGGGGGTGGAGGCGATCAGTATCAACTTATTTTCTTCGGCCAAAACAGCTTTAAAAATATGTCTGATACCATTCGCTTCAACACTGACGCAAACGCTACCGATTTTGAAGAGCGTGACCTTTTAATAAAATATTTAAAGCTGGGCCTTGGTCCTTACATAGCCAAAACGGCATCAGCAAAAGATGTGGTGATGGATTTTAAAAAAAGCGGCGTTGTGACTAATAATAAAGATGCAACACCTGCAACAAAAGACCCTTGGAATTATTGGGTTTTAAGGGTTGGGATAAACGGAAATTTAAGTGCAGATGAGGTTTATAAAAGTAATAGATACAACGCCAATTATTCCGCAAACCGCAAAACAGAATTAAATAATGTGGGTTTTAACGGCAATATTAGCAGGAGAAATGAAAGTTACGAATTTGTGGACTCAAACGGAATCACAACTATAACAACAGTTAAAAATCATAGTTACAATTTTGAACATTATTACCTGATCGGAATTAATAATCACTGGACTTACGGATATGCTGCAGAACTATCGCGAAGCACATTTAATAACATGAAACAAAATATCAATTTAAAAGCTGCGATTGAGTATAATATTTTTCCTTACTCAGCAGTAAATAATAAATTTTTTGCACTCAGGTATTTTTTGGATGTGCGAAAAATCCATTATTTCGACACGACATTATTTAATAAAATAAGAGAAACATTATATGGTCATGGCGCTGAAACCCGGATGTCATTTAATCAGAAATGGGGCACCACATCTTTTGGTTTAGAATATCATAATTATTTTCATAACTGGAAATTGTTTAACCTTGAAGCGAACGCCGAAGTTGATGTACGTATTACAGGTGGACTTACTTTTAATGTCTATGCTTCTGCTGAGTTGGTTCGTGACCAATTATCCTTACCCAAAGAAGGTGCTACAGAACGAGAAGTTCTTACAAGAAGAAGGCAATTAGCTTCCGGATATAATTATTTCATCAGCTTTGGCCTTAACTATCGCTTCGGTTCTAAATTGAACAATTTTGTTAATCCGAGATTCGGTCCCAATTAATATTGTTTTAATGCATTGCCTTCTTATAAGCAATCAAACACCTTTCTTTTGCGATTTTATGGTCAATCAATTGTTTTACATATAAATCTGAACCATACTCAGGTACCCATTGTTTTATATATTTTTCTTCTTTATCAAACTTTACAGTTTGTAATGATGGGTTAAAAATTCTAAAATAAGGTGCCGCATCACATCCGCACCCTGCTACCCATTGCCAGTTACCGTTGTTAGAAGCAAGATCGTAATCCAATAACTTTCGGGCAAAATAGGCTTCGCCCCATTTCCAATCGATCAATAGATCTTTTACTAAAAAACTCGCTACAACCATCCGAACCCTGTTATGCATAAATCCGGTTTCGTTTAATTCCCTCATTCCGGCGTCCACAATAGGATAACCCGTTTTTCCCCTGCACCAGCTTTCAAATTCATTTTCATTATTTCGCCATTCAATATTTTCATATTCAGTTTTACATGCCTGTGTGGCAATGCGGGGATAATGCCAAAGCATTTGCATAAAAAATTCCCGCCAAACCAGTTCTTTTAAATATGTTTCATTTATGTTAATAGCCAGGCTCACCAACTGCCTGACGCTTACCGTACCAAAACGTAAATGCACACCCATGCGGGATGTACCTTCCACACCTGGAAGATTACGGGTTTGATCATAGTTTTGAATGAGTAGCTGAGCTGGCAGATCAAGTTTTGGAATATCCTGATTAAACACAAACTTCATTTCTTTTAATGATGGCATCAACTTTTCTGGTTGCTTAAAAAAATTATGGAGCAAATTTTCAGAAGGTTTAAGTTCGTAGTCTTTCACGCGCAATGATCCAATC
>JALZIY010000082.1 GCA_030860085.1 Bacteroidota bacterium
TGCATTGCAAGACTAAGTCCTGCACAGCCGGCACCTGCAATAATATAATCATAGAGGCCGCCTGCCTCCCGGGCTGGGGAACTTAGATTCAAATGTTCATTATTATTTTCTGACATTAGGAAACCACAAAAATATATTAAACAGGAAGTTTGCTATACTCCCCTTCAGAGGAAGGGGGTCTATACTCCACTTTTGAAGTAGCCATTAGTAGTCTGTCACGTTTAATTTTTTGCCAGTATTTTTTATGTACGTATAACATTCCAAAGCTTTCACCTTCATGTCTATCCAGGTGTTTATGATGCATTTTATGCGCCCAGCGTATGGCACGCACATAAGTATTTTTACTTTTACTAAACCATTTGAAACGCTGATGAATAATTACATCGTGCACTAAAAAATAGGCAGCACCATAAAGCATAATTCCAAAACCAATAGCCTGCATCCCCCAGATATTATCAATAGTTCCAAATAATATAAGCAACATGCTTGGCACAGCGAATATGATAAAAAACCAATCGTTCTTTTCAAAAAAGCCAGGTTCCGTTTGGTGATGGTCGCGATGTAAAAACCATAAAAGACCATGCATAATATATTTATGCGTCAACCATGTGACGCCTTCCATAATTAAAAAAGTGGCCAAAAGCAATATTATAAAATACAATGCGCTCATCATTTTCTGAATTATAAATTACTAATCAAGAAGTATGAATATAAATTCAATTCTTACTACTGATCTACTACTTACAAACTACTGCCTACTGCTTACTGAATACTTCTCAATCCCCATACTCCCCTTCCCACCATTTTTCTATGCGTGGAAAAACAATACGAAACCAGGATGTAAAGTTAGCAGGCTCGTTTTGAAAAGCTGCCTTAATTTCTTTAATGGAACGATATTCAAAAGCGTTCACTTCCCCGGGATTGAAAAAGATTTTTCCTTCATATTCACCTACAAATACATGATCATACTCATGTTCTATTAATCCATTTTCAACTTCAGCCTGGTAGATAAAAGAAAATATTTTTTTTAACGGTGTTGTAAAACCTAGTTCTTCATAAAGACGCCTGGCAGCAGCCGCTTCTACTGTTTCATGAATATAAGGATGGCTGCAACAGGTATTACTCCATAATAAAGCTCCATGATATTTTGTTGCGGCACGCTGCTGCAATAAAAGTTCTCCTTTCTTATTGAAAATAAAAACACTAAATGCCCTGTGCAATAAGCCCCTCTGGTGTGCTTCCATTTTGCCCATGGAACTCAATGTTTCATCCTGTTCATTAACCAGTATAACTTCTTGTCTGCTCATTCCATTAAATTAATCGTAGCCTGTTTTTCACGGTTGCTCTTACTACTATATAAGCCTTGTAATAATTAGGAATTCTAATACGCTTGTGAAGAATGTGGGCGGGCTCAGTGCTTTTAATTTTATTGAACAAAGAGTAATAATATTTATACGCCACGTACACACCAAATTTTGCTTTCATAGGTAATTGTAAAATTCCATGGTAAGCTATTTTAAAATCATTATCGATATCCTGTTGTATTTCTCTTTTATTCTTTTCAGTAAAGCAATGAAAATCACAACCTGGAAAGTACATGCGTGAGAGATCAGTAAAATCAGACTTTATATCACGTAAGAAATTTACCTTTTGAAAAGCTGCGCCTAACCCCCTTGCAGCATTCTCCAATTTTTTATATAAACTTTTATTCCCCTCACAAAAAACAAATAAACACATTAAGCCTACTACCTCTGCAGAACCATAAATATATTCGTCATATCCCTGCCGGTCATAAGCGTTTTCTGTTAGATCGGATTCCATGCTTTTAAAAAAGGCCTTTATTAAATATGGGTCTATACAAAATTGATTTACTGTTTTCTGAAAGCTATTTAATATGGGATTAAGACTAATGCCTTTTTGAATTGCCTCAAAAGTTTGCAGTTTAAATTGTTGAAGCAAAGCAGGTTTATTATGCTCGTGGAAAGTATCAACTATTTCATCTGCAAGTCGTACAAAACCATAAATATTAAATATGGGTGATCGCAGATCAAGGTGCAATAGTTTAATAGCAGATGAAAACGAAGTACTGTAATTAAGCGTTATAGCTTTACTGCAATCATAGCTCGCTTTATTAAATGTTTCAACTGTCATACTAATTGGTTAAACAGTTTCAAAATTTGCGTGGACACTACTTCTCCACTTATTATACAGGGAGGCACTCCTGGCCCAGGTACAGTAAACTGCCCCGTGTAAAAAAGGTTTTTTACTTTTTTACTTTGACAAGATGGCCGAAAAATAGCAGTTTGTG
>JALZIY010000129.1 GCA_030860085.1 Bacteroidota bacterium
ACCAATAGTAGTGGCACTGTAAATCTTTGTACCCATTTTTACAATAGCCCCTTCCCCTATGCTTACCGGCCCACGAAGCATGGAGCTTTCCATAATCATTGCTTCTTTTGCGACATAAATGGGGCCTTCAGAGGCATTTAAAAAACAATTTTCAACCTCTGCGCCTTTTTCAATAAAAATGTTTTTTTCATTAACCGTTTTATTACTTGATGGTATGTTTTGCTTTTTACCATTTTTGGAGAGCCATGCAAAATCTTCCAGAATGGCCCATCTGTTTAAATCAAAAATATCCCAGGGATATTTTATTTCTTTCACCTCTTCTTTAGACTCAATTGTTTTCTCAACTTTAATTTTGTATTCCCCTTCAATTTGTTTCGCTGAAATGCAATAGATACAATTTTCCTTTTCAGGAATGGATAAACATTGCCCTGGCTTTAATTTCATTACCTCCTTTGCTAATTTTAGGGTTGGTAAAATGTTGCCATGAATTAAATAAATGACATCGTCTCCGATACTTCTGTCTATTACTATTGCTCTTTCAAGATCTTTGTAATCACCTTCCTGTTTATCAAAAGATGGCATTGAAAGGTATTGTTCCCATTTTTCTCTGATGGTTAAAATTCCCACACGTATGTCTTGTATCTGACGGGTAAGTGTAAAAGGAAAAAGGTTCTCCGGTCTGCAAAATTCTTCTGTAAATACAATCTTTTCCATGGCGCCAATTAAGTTTAAAAATAAAAAATCCCACTAAAAAGCAGGATTAATATTATAACAACGTAAACTTATTATTTCTTGGCGTATTTCTTTTTGAATTTGTCTATGCGGCCTGCAGTATCTACCAACATATTTTTACCAGTAAAAAATGGATGTGAAGTATTTGAGATCTCTAACTTAATTAAGGGATAATCATTACCATCTTCCCATTTAACGGTTTCTTTAGTAGCGGCTGTTGAACGGCTTAAAAAGCTGTAACCATTACTCATATCTTTAAAAACTACGTACCTGTAATTTTGGGGATGAATACCTTTTTTCATGTGTAAATATTATGAGGCGGCAAATATAGATGAAAACTAAATGCCTGCCAAGCGGAACAAATGTTAATTGTCAACTACGCATATTTATATATTGCATCGGAAATTCTAAACCAGCAGTTTTGCAAAGCTGTATAACTTCCTGTAAGTCATCAATTTTCTTTGCTGTAACTCTAACGAGGTCGTCCATGATCTGTACCTGTACTTTTAAACCGGAATCCTTGATCACCTTTACGACTTTTTTAGCATCCTCTTGCTTTAACCCATTACGAACCGGCACTTCTTTTTTATAAATTTTGCCAGTGGTAAATCCTTCCTTCGAAAAATCGAAAGCCATTGCATCTATACCCTGTTTCATTGACCGGCTAATTAACACATCTGTTAATTGCCGCATTTGCATATCACTGTCAGTTTCAAGACTGATTTTCGAGTCTTTTTTATCCAGGTTAACAGATAAATGCGAACCCTTAAAATCAAAACGGTTTTCGAGTTCTTTTCTTGTCACGTTTACAGCATTATCTAATGTTTGGACATCTACTTTGCTTACAATATCGAATGATGGCATAAAAGTTTGTGATTTAAAGTTGGCAGTTTGAAGTTATGAATTCTATAGATATTCCCGTTTGAATTTCAGATCGGAATAATCTGTGCACACTATTTTATCAAAATTATCTTCCTTCGTTGTAGAATGGTTCGATCGAATCAAACTTTTTATCCAGTACCAAATCCCTCCTTGCTCCTATTTTATAAAAAAAGCCCCTCTGGAAAAAGGGGCTGAAGATGCACATGAGAAATAAGAAAGTATTAATAATCTATGCAATATTGTTGAAGGATTTTAATTTCCGTTAACACCTCCTACACGGTTTTGCTCATCATTGGCACCGCCGGTTTTTCTTTTAGGTGCACCATTTGCTTTTCCTTTACTAAAGCGGTAAGTAAATCCCAGGTTAACGGCACGGTTATCTCCTCTCTCCTGGAATGCAGCATCTACATTTCCATATTTTGATTCTCCTCTAAATTTTTGAGTGTAAAAAATGTCGCGGATATTTAACCTGAGCGTTCCTTTGTTTTTGAAGACCTGTTGACTAAAACCGGCAGACAGCATACCCAAAGGCTTTGATTTAATAACTCCTTCCACTCCTGCAGTTCTGAAAAAACCGCTTAATTCTGCACTTAATGTTTTTGAAATTTTAAATTGCTGCGATCCGTTTAACATCAGCATAGTAGCATCTACAGTAACCAGCGAGCTATCTACTACTCCGCTAAACCGGTTATTTGATACATTGACATAGATATTGCTAGTCCACCATTTTGTAATAGGATTTCCAGCATTTACAGCAACACCATATTGACGTTGATTGGCTATGTTAGATTGTTTCACAAAGGTTTCATTCTTTTCTGTGTTTTGTTCAATTACCTGCTGAATGATATCGGTGGTACGGGTGTAATTCAAAGTTGTAGTTAAAAAGCTTTTATGCGTGTGGCTCAATTCTATATTGTGACTAAACTGCGGTTTAAGATTTGGATTCCCCTGCTGATAAGTATAGCGATCTAAAAATTCGATGAAGGGATTTAAGCTTTCATAATTTGGACGGCGTATTCTTCTTCCATAATTTAAGCCGACCTGATTTTTATCATTCACAGCATATTGTAAGTAAGCAGTCGGAAATAATTGAGTATATGGCCTGTTAAACGATTCGCCGGTGGTCATTTGCTTTCCTTTTGCAATGGTATTTTCCAGTCTTAAGCCGAACTGTGCGTTTATCTTTTTACTTAAGGGTGTACTTAAGTTTA
>JALZIY010000162.1 GCA_030860085.1 Bacteroidota bacterium
GTCGGTGTCCCTCACCGACCACTATTAGTCAGATGTTGAAAAAATCTTTTATTGAAATTCTTCATTCTATGTGATTGGGTAGTTATAAGCAAACAAAAAGGATTGTTTTCTCAGATTAAAAAGCTAAAATCCCCCATTATACCTAAAGGTTACATTGTTTAAATACTCAATTAAATTATCACGCAATCAATAAGGCTCAGGACGGTGATACTTTCATTCTATTTGCAAATAGCTGAAGCTCTGACTTTCCAACTCATACCTTTAAAAATAAAGGCACTGGTTATATTATTATGGCATAATAATAACTTCAGGCTTAAATTAAACCACTCATTCTAACTATTTATGAATTCTGCGTTTTCTATTGATCTTGTTATTTGCACATATAATAATGCAGCCCTCCTACAAAAAACATTAGAAAGCATTGCCCAACTCAGGGTGCCTGCCCACATTAACTGGTCTGTTTTGGTAGTTAACAACAACTGGACAGACGAAACAGTATCCATTGTTAAAGATCATATTTGCAAAGGGGTATTGCCTCTCAGAACTATAGTTGAAACTACACAAGGTTTGACAACTGCAAGGGTTTCCGGTGTTCGAAATACTGAAGCCGAGTGGATTGCTTTTATTGATGATGATTGTCTTTTATCAACCAACTGGATAGAAGAAGCTGAAAAATTTATTGCCGGTCATCCGGACTGTGGGTTATTTGGGGGCCGCATTCAATTGCTTTGGGAGAAAGAGCCACCTTCGTATGTAGTGCATTTTCCATTTGCTTATGCTGCAAAAAACCATGGTAATGAAGTTAAGCGGTTAAAGGCTGAACCAGCAACTCCATGAGTTTCTTTTAGAGCAAGGTTATCCCGAAGAAAGCATTCAATTCATCATCAATAAAAAAAAGGTGCTGCCACGGATGCACTCAAAAAGCAATGAACGGTGGATTCAACAAATTTGCTTTGTTATAAACCAGTTCGGAATTAAGATCTGTTTGATAGACCTGCCTGTTTACAGCGTTTAAAATGGCATGGGCTGCTGCTGTGTCCCATTCCATAGTAGGCGCCAGTCTTGGATAGATATCGGCTGCGCGATCTGCCAATAACATAAACTTTAAAGAGCTGCCCATGGATTGAAGTTCATAATTTTTAAAACGGCTGATGAATTGTTCCGTTTCGGGATTGCTGTGTGACCGGGAAGCGACAATGGTTACACTATCTTTTTGCAATAAATCTTGCAATTCTGATCTTTCAACTATAGGCAAAGAATTTTTATTTCCATTTGCATTTTTATAAGCTCCTGTTTCTTTAGCCCCATAGTATAGGGTATTGAGATAAGGTGCGTAAATAACACCTGTTATAGGAGCAGAGGCTTTCATTAGTGCAATGTTCACCGTAAATTCTCCATTTCGTTTAATGAATTCTTTAGTGCCATCCAGTGGATCAACCAACCAGTAATACTCCCAGCGCTTTCTTTCTTCAAAAGGAATATTGGTACCTTCTTCAGAAAGCAGGGGCAAGTGGGAAGAAGATAAATATTGACATATAATTTGGTGAGAAACTTTGTCTGCTTTTGTCAGGGGAGAGTTGTCCGATTTCATATCCACTGAAAAATCGTCTGTCTCATAAACCTCAAGGATCTTTTTTCCTGCTTCCAATGCTGCATCAATGGCAAGCTCCAATAATTCTTCGATACTTTTCATTATATATGAAATTTAGAATGAGAAAATTTAGAAATGTGAATGGTCAATGGTCAATATTCACGATTGACCCTTCACCATTCACGAATTAAACCGCCACTTTATTAATAACATAACACTAGCTAACTGCAAACTGATTAAAGTATCATCCCCGCTGCCATCGTTTCGTTAGTGCCTTCGTCCATTAAAATAATGCTTCCTGTTTGCCGGTTTCTTTTATACGCATCATAAAAAAGAGGTTGCGAAGTTCGGATGCTTACTCTTGCTATATCGTTCATCTCTAAGACTGATATATCTTCTACACGATGAAGGGTGTTAATATCAATTTTATACTGTATGCTTTTTAAGATGGCCCGGCACTCTTTAGTAGTTTGACGAAGAATGAGCCTGGCGCCTTGCTGCAAGGGCTTTTGATTCATCCAGCATATTGTTGCCTCAATGTCTTGTTCTGTTTGTGGTTGGTTGTTGGGCCGCACGATCATATCCCCGCGACCAATATCTAAATCATCTTCAAGCGTCATTGTCACCGACATAGGTGAAAAAACTTCTTCAATTTGCCGCCCACCCAATTCAATGGTTTTGATTTTAGTGGTAAAACCTGATGGTAATACTTTCACTTCATCACCCGGTTTAAAAACACCGCCTTGTACACGACCAGCATAACCCCTGTAATCATGATGTTCCTTTGTCTGTGGCCTGATAACTAATTGCACAGGAAACCGGCAGTCAATATGATTATGATCGCTGGCAATGTGAATGTTTTCCAGCATATAAAGCAAGGTAGGCCCTTCATACCAGGGCATGTTGGTTGAACGATCAACAATGTTATCTCCGAGCAAAGCGCTGATAGGAATAAAATTTACATCTGTTATTTCCAACCTTGATATAAATGCTTTATAATCGTTCACGATCTTATTATAAATATTTTCATCCCAATTAACGAGGTCCATTTTATTGATGCAAACAATAATGTGGGGTATGCTAAGAAGCGTAGCAATAAATGAATGCCGGAATGTTTGTTCAACCAATCCTTTGCGTGCATCAATTAAAATAACGGCAAGGTTGGCGGTGGAAGCTCCTGTAACCATGTTACGGGTATATTGAATGTGGCCCGGCGTATCTGCAATAATGAATTTTCTTTTGGGGGTTGCAAAATAACGATAGGCAACATCAATGGTAATGCCCTGCTCTCTTTCCGATTTTAATCCATCAGTAATAAGAGATAAGTCAAGATAATCAAACCCTTTTTTCTGACTTGAAAATTTCACTGCTGCCAACTGGTCTTCAAACAAAGATTTGGAATCGTACAGCAGTCTCCCGATCAGTGTGCTTTTGCCATCATCTACACTGCCCGCTGTTGTAAATCTTAATAGTTGATTTTCTGTCATTGTCATGCTTTCAAATTTTTTAGCGATGAATATGTAATAAGCTGCATGGCTACTATGAAGGTCTGTTGCGACGCTCCGTTCATC
>JALZIY010000217.1 GCA_030860085.1 Bacteroidota bacterium
GTGTGCTGCTGAATTTCAACAGTTCGCCAAAGAAACCAACACACCTGTTTTTTTGATCGGACATATTACTAAAGATGGTACGATTGCCGGACCCAAACTACTCGAGCACATGGTGGATACTGTTCTTCAATTTGAAGGCGATCGCCACTATGCTTATCGTATTTTGCGAACGTTAAAAAATAGATTTGGAAGTACTGCGGAATTAGGTATATACCAGATGAATGATAATGGCATGACCGCCGTAACAAACCCAAGCGAAATTTTAATAACGCAAAAAGAAGATCAATTGAGTGGTATCGCTATTGCCGCTACGCTTGAAGGACAACGACCTTTATTAATTGAAGTGCAGGCACTGGTCACGCAATCTGTTTATGGTACACCTCAACGGACGGTAACAGGGTTTGATCTGCGCAGGTTACAACTGTTGTTAGCTGTATTAGAAAAAAGAGGCGGGTTTCATTTTGGTGTAAAAGATGTTTTTTTAAATATTGCCGGCGGTATAAAAGTGGAAGACCCTTCTATAGATCTGGCAGTTCTGTGTGCCTTGCTTTCTTCTTACGAAGATGTAGCTATACCGCATAATATTTGTTTTGCCGGCGAGGTGGGTTTAAGTGGAGAAATAAGAGCAGTTAATCGAATTGAACAACGCATTGCAGAAGCAGAGAAATTAGGTTTTGAAAAAGTGATCGTTTCTAAATACAATCAAAAAGGTTTAGTCAGGCAAAGGTTCAACATTGAAATAGTGATGATGGGGCAGGTAGATGAGGTTTATCGTTATTTGTTCTGAACTATAATTGTCAGAACCATGATTTGGGTGGTTAAATGGATTATTAGGAAATAATGTAAGCGGCTTGCAGTTGGATTCTATTTTTATAATCCCGATGCTTCCCTACCTCAGCGCAGGCTAAAGAAGTATCTCAGAGACCCGGCATTAAAATCTTTAAGTGCGAAATGACAACCTGGTTTTTCTATTATGCTGACGATAGGAAGCATTTCAGAGAAATGCGTTGAGAATGAAGACTGAACCGACTGAACCAGTGCGCAATAGAATTAACAATCGTACAAGAGCGTGACACAACAAAATACTGAACAGAATTACTACAGATGGTTACATAAATTAATTTAGCATCATGCACCTGATCAGGCAAATAAAAGAATCGTTATCACATCTTATTTTTCCACATGTTTGCGAAGGTTGTGGCAGCGATATTATAGATTCCAATAACATGCTTTGCCTTCGGTGCATCTCCTCTTTGCCACAAACTAATTTTCATTTATATGGCAATAATCCAATCGAAAAATTATTTTGGGGCCGGTTGCCTGTCACCTATGCTACTGCACAATATTATTTTACAAAAGAATCAATGATGCAACACCTGATCCAGCAATTTAAATACAGGGCAAATAAGGAATTGGGTTTTTATCTCGGAAGGTTAATTGGAAATTCATTGATGCAATCTAACCGGTTTTTGTCAATTGATGCATTAGTACCTTTACCATTACATGAGGCTAAAGAGAGAAAAAGAGGATTTAACCAGGCCACTATCTTGTGCAATGGAATAGCAGAAGTAATGGGGAAACCGGTTTTAAAAGACACAGTCATCCGCAATACACATACCGAAAGTCAAACAAAAAAGAGCAGGGTAGAGCGCTGGCAAAACATGGATAACCGGTTTGAACTCATTAATGAAAACGACCATTCAAGTAAACATATATTATTGATCGACGATGTAGTAACCACCGGCGCCACTTTAGAAGCCTGTGGCCGGGAATTATTAAAAGCAAATAATACCAGGCTTAGCATCGCCACACTTTGTTTCTCATCGCACTAACTGTATTTTACATTTTATGACCACTATCTTGAAAAAACTATTAATCCCTATTTTTCTTATTTTAATTTTTTCCTGCCGGAAAGATTCTTTCTCTCATGATCCTACTATTCGCTTAGAAGCCACGGCAGATACAGTTCATTTTGATACGGTCTTCACTACTACCGGTTCTGCTACACAATCTTTTAAAATTATCAATGACAATAATCAAGGTGTTCGTATTAATTCTGTTCGGTTGGTTGTAGGGGCATCCTCTCCCTTCAAGATCAATGTTGATGCAATACCTGGTCCGGAAGTAAACAATATTGATATTAATGCAAATGACAGTGCTTATATATTTGTTTCAGTAAGTATCAATCCAACCGCTGCCAATCTCGATTTTATTGTGCGTGACAGTATTGAAATAATATACAATGGCTATAAAAAAATTATTCAACTTAATGCTTTTGGACGTAATGCGCATTTTTTTCGCAACAAGGTTATCAAAACAACTGAGACCTGGTACAACGACCGGCCTTACGTTATTTTGGGCAGGTTGACAGTTGATACTAATGCACTACTAACTATCAATAAAGGTTGCCGCATTTATATACATGCCGATGCGCCATTTATTATAAATGGCAGTTTGCAGGTAAATGGCGAAAAATGGGATAGTACAAGAGTGGTCTTTGCCGGCGACCGGCTGGATGAACCTTACCGTAATTTTCCTGCCGGTTACCCTGGTTTAATTTTTACTGATGTAAGCAAAAACAATGTGATCAATTATGGTATAATAAAAAATGCTTACCAGGGAATGGTCGTAATTGATCCATCTCCTAACGCGGCTGCCAAACTAACGCTTAATGAAACGATAATTGATAATGCTTACGATGCCGGCATATTAGGTATTAACACAAGTATTACTGCACGTAATTTATTGGTAAGTAATTGCGGCAAAAATCTTGTGCTGATAAAAGGAGGAGATTACCGATTTACGCATTGTACCATTGCCACAGTTTCCAACAATTATATTCAACATAAAGAGCCTGTACTCGGCCTTTCTAATTATACCGAACAAAATAATATAGTGACTGCAAATGCGTTAAATGCTGTTTTTCAAAATTGTATTTTTTGGGGCGAAAGCAGTTTGGTCGATAATGAAGTGATCGTATTAAAAAAAGGAACTACTTTTTATAGTGTTGTTTTTGACAGGGTTTTGTGGAGAGTAAAAGATCAATCGGCAAATATAAACCTGACAGTTCCAGCCATCAATAATCAGAACCCTGAATTTGATAGTGTCGACGTCAGCAAACGGATTTATAGTTTTCGTTTAAAGGATATGTCCCCTGCTAAAAATGCAGGGATTAATGCAGGGATTACAATTGATCTTGACGGCGCCATCCGCCCAGTGGCACAACCTGACTTAGGTGCTTATGAAAGACAATAAGAGCTCCCACCCTAACCTTCCTCCCAAGGAGAAAGGAACCGCAATTGCACAAGGCCAGCTTATTAAATCTCTCGAACGCTATAAAAACACATTTAATGCAGACCTCTTATCTTTGCTGCCACAAAAAATTATATGAAAACATTATTGCTGGCGGTGATTCTTTCAATTACACTTTCGGGAACATCAATCTATGATTTTAAAGTGCCTTCATTAGAAGGAAACACTATAGATTTTTCTGAATATAAAGGGAAGAAAATATTAATTGTGAACACAGCTTCTGAATGTGGTTATACATCGCAATATGCCGAATTAGAAATTTTGCATAAAAAATATAAGGATAAATTAGTGGTGATTGGCTTTCCCGCAAATAATTTTGGCGGGCAGGAATCCGGAACAAATTCGGAGATCAAAGAATTTTGTAAAAAGAATTATGGTGTTAGTTTTCAAATGGCAGAAAAAGTTTCTGTAACAGGTGATGATACACATCCTCTTTTTAAATACCTGACTAAAGAAGCTAAAAAACTAAAGGATACGCCAGACCCTGTGGTCAAGTGGAATTTTACAAAATTCCTGGTTGATGAAAATGGTAAATTGGTTAAAGTTTTTCCGAGTAAGATTAAACCTTTGAGTGAAGAGATTACAGTTTATTTGAATTAATTTAAACCTTGATTTTGGTTGGATTGAAAGATTGATATGATATTTAAAGCTGTCTGCAAAGACGGCTTTATTTTTTTAAAAAAATATTAAAAAATTAATAACCACGAAAACCTAAGAAGCTGTTTAAAAATGATTCTGCAATTTCCTATATGGCTAAAAGCGGTCGGTGGGGCCGCCGTCGTTCGTGTCCCCACGAACGGCTTACATGGTGAATCAAAATTCTATTTTTAAACAGCTTCTAAATCAATTTTTTATTCTTTTATAAATCGTTATCGTCCCTAATCCCGGTTCAGACAGATGCTATTTAAAGATGTTATTGGCCAGCAAGAAGTAAAGCAACACCTCGTAGAAATGGTGGAGCAAAATCGTTTAAGTCATGCCCTGCTTTTTTTGGGAAAAGAAGGAAGCGGGGCTTTGCCATTAGCCCTCGCTTTTTCCAAATATGTAAGCCTTTTGCCTTTGAATAATTCAGTGCAAAGCCAGGAAATTTCTTTGTTTGATACAAATAAAGAAGTAGAACTAAAATTACCTGCTACAGCAGATGCTGCAGATGCATGGATGGAAAAGCAATCTTCCTTTGCTAAAGCTTCTGCTCTTATTCATCCTGACATTCATTTTTCTTTTCCGGTGGTTACAAAAAAAACGGGTATACCACCCGTTAGCAGTGATTATATTACAGAATGGCGTGAGTTTATACAGCAAAATCCTTATGGTAATGTATATGACTGGTTGCAATTTATTGGCGCTGATAACAAACAAGGAAATATTACTGCCCAGGAATGCAATGACATTAACCGCAAATTGAGTTTAAAGAGCTTTGAAACGGGTTATAAAATACTGGTAATGTGGATGCCGGAATTTTTAGGTAAGGAAGGAAATAAATTATTGAAAGTGATTGAAGAACCACCTCTTGATACTTTATTTATTTTGGTAGCTGAAAATGAAAACGCCATTTTACCCACTATACTTTCCCGCTGCCAATTGGTAAAAATTCCGCCAATAGACTCAACGGCAGTTGAAAAAGCTTTGATTAACAGAAGTAATTGCAACCCCCACCAAGCCAGGCAACTGGCTACAATGAGTGAGGGTAATTACCGCGAAGCTTTGCATTTATTACAACATGCAGATGAAGATTTTTACGGCCTGCTGCGTAAGTGGTTGAATGCCACATTAAAAAACAGTCCTATTGTGCAGGTAAAATGTATTGAAGAAATAGCCAGGTTAGGTAGGGAAAAGCAAAAACAATTTTTGCGCTATTTTACTCATTTACTCGAGCAGGCTGTACGGCTTGAGGTTAGTCCACAAGAACTGCGAAATAGATTAATTGAGGCCATATCACCCGTTGAGCAGGAATTTATTATCCGCTTAAATAAAGTGATGTCTTTAGAACAAAAAGAGGCGGTGGCAGATGAATTGGACAAAGCCACTTATTATATAGAACGCAATGCCAATGCAAAAATTCTTTTTCACGCCTTGACCATAAAGGTCTTTTACATTGTTAAAAACAATGTGATCGTCTTTGTGTAAGAGAAGCCTTTACGGGTGCATTTGAAATTTTAGCTTGC
>JALZIY010000224.1 GCA_030860085.1 Bacteroidota bacterium
CTATGGCACAAAACATCCGGAGTTCATGGAGAAATTCAAGAACCATTTTAGTCCCCGGCAAGTATCAGCAGGCAAAGAGGACTATGCCGGGACCATAATGAATGCCTTTGGAAGCAATACACTCAAATCGACTAACCGTTATCATGATTATGACGATTATGGATTTGATGCCTCAGATGTTGCGGAGGATTTACAGCCGCTGCTGGATAAAGCCAACTATTTTATAAAACACAAAAACTATGAAGAAGCGATTCTTATCTGCACTGCACTGATTGAAACCATTCCCGGCGAATGGAATCCCGATTTTGATTATGATGGCGATGTACAGGCAATTTATGATGAAGCTATTGACAAGTTGCAGGAAATGCTGGAGCAAAACCAGCTATCCTTTGCGCAGAAGGAAGCATTGTTCAATTGGTACAGTGAAGAACATAAAAATGAAAAACACAGGTATATAGGATTAAATACCGACCTGAAAGCATTGGAAGCATTTTTTGCTGATACACCGGAAATGCTGCAGCAAAACATTAAAAATATTGACGAACGGATGGAAAAGGCCGCGGGTGATTATGACAGGCAAAGTACGGCTATGGACAAGATACGGCTGCTGCAAAATGCAGGGCTGATGTACGAAGCAGAAACTGTGATCAGCCAGTACCTGGTGTTTTCTGATGTAAGAAAACTGCGGGTTGAAAAGCTCCTGTATGAAAAGCAATATGAACAAGCCATTAATGTAATAAAAGATGGAATAAAAATAGCCCTAAACCATCCAGGCACGGCTGCTGACTGGAAAGATAAATTGCTGGATATTTACCGGCTGCAAAAAAATACAGGCAAAATTATTTCCACTGCTGAAGACTTGTTTATTAATGGCCGCGACAGCCGGAAATATTACCCGGTTTTAAAAAAGCATATTACTCAGGCTGAATGGCCTGATGCCTTGCAACGCCTGCTTGCGGGTATGAATAGCAGCGGGTGGAATGGCGTAAACGATTTTAAAGCTGAAATATTAATTGAGCACCAAATGTGGGAAGCTCTCTTTGCGTTATGCAAAAAAGCCAATGTGGAAAGCCTGGAAAAGTACGAGAAGTATCTGAAGCCTCACTATGCAAAAGAAATATTTAATGCGTATTTCAACTATGCAGAAAAGCAGGCCCTGATAACCGATAAGCAGGCCTACAGCAATGTAGCCAGGGTGCTCAAAAAAATGAAGCGCTATGAAGGCGGAAATAAGGTTGTAGATCGACTGCTGCTGAAATACAGGGAACTATATAAGCGAAGAAAGAATATGATGGAGGAGTTGAAGGGAGTATGAAGGATTGAAAAAATTTTGGTTCTCCTGTTGCATTCGTTTGATTGTATTAATATCGGCAGTTATCCGTTCACCGGAAGATGAAGATTTTGCGGAGTGCCTTTATTATAACTGGATGGAGAAATGTTATAGCTGCCTGTGTGTAGCTGAAGGCTTGGATTAAAGAAATGTGATTGAAGTAAAACTTTTCGCATTTTACAGCAACGGTTGATTGCTATAAAAGGCAGCACAATGGATGGCGCTTTTTCTACTTTGAAAATAAAATTAATGGCTATAAGTAATAATCTAGAAATTGATTGGCTAACAAAATATACCGGTGATCCATTCGCTGATACAGGGGGATTAGTGATAAAGTATTTGTGGTCTTTACCACACTTAAAAGATAAAGACATATTGGGGCTTGTTGATTATGCCGCTAATATTTATGTTAATAAATGGGATGGTAAACTTCATGCTTTCTTTCTCAATTCAAGGATTACCCAACCTGCATTTAAAGGGCAACGAAAAATTGATGAATCTTTGAAATACTACAAAGCTTTGGTTGATGAAACGGAAAGTTATCAGGAAGGCTATTGTCGTATATCAGGCCAAAAAGTAAAATTATTTCCTGCAGGCAGGGACAATCATATTCTTTCTGGTTCGGGCACTTTTGTCAATTTTCACCACAACTTTGAACCAGGATTATATCTTTCCAAAGAAATATTAATCAGAATCTTCTTTGTGCCTTTGGGGTTAGTACAGTTGAATGATAAAGTGGCAATGCTAAGCAGCAATTATGAAAAGGTAACGGAATTCTTTGTTAAAAGAAACTGTAAGGAAAATTTGAATGCAATTAGCAACAATACAGCTGAGGGAGTTTTACGTTCAGAGTTCAATAATCCTGCAAATGCTCTATTCAATTTTGCAGATACCTATTTGAATACTCATTTAAAAATGCTTTTGGCAGGTGATGAAGAGGTTTTATTCAATGAAGCGGACGTAACATTGAACCTTTATCATTTTACCAATTTCGGTGCAAGTCCCGAAGTTATTCTTCATGCTTTAGAATCAAAGGTGTTTAAGTTTTATGCCTTTTGTAACCGCATCACCATCAAAAAAGATTGGAATAAATTCCTTCGGTACAATTATAGGAAACTCCAAGCACAGAGGAGCTTCTTTTGATGAGGACAAAGAAATATGGAGTAGCAAAAATGAGGTTATAGAATACGAAACCTACAAAATCTGGAGAAATGATGTACTTGAAAGATTGCTAACTGGAAAATCTATTTTGGGCAACATTCTTCGATGGAATGTAG
>JALZIY010000233.1 GCA_030860085.1 Bacteroidota bacterium
ATCAATAACAGTCTTTTGGGTAAGGCCTTTAATGCAAACAAGACAAACAATAAGTAAAAAGAGTAAGCACCTTCTCATGGTTGTATGCTTTGATCTATACAATTTAATAAAAGTATTTTTCATTGCAGAATTAAATATTGCCTCATTAGCCTGTTAAGCGGTACTTCCTTCATCGGCTTTTTTTTATTCAGCTTTATGCAACAACTATTTTCAAATTAATTCACTATTCACTTTCGCCATTCACTATAACAGCCAAACAAAATCTGCATTGGCTGTTGTATCTTCATTATCCAAATGAAAAAAATTGCCATCGGTATAACAGGTGCCAGCGGATCTATTTATGCAAAATTGATGTTGGAAAAATTGCAAGACGCAGACGATCAGTTGCAGGAAGTTTCAGTAGTGGTAAGTAACAATGCTAAATATGTATGGCAAACAGAAATCGGTGATGAGTCTTATTATAAATTTCCTTTTCACTATTTCGAAAAAACAGATTTTTCCGCCCCGTTCGCTTCCGGTTCTGCAAAATACGATGCACTAATTATTATTCCCTGCTCAATGGGTACATTAGGAAGAATAGCTGCTGGTATTTCCAATGACTTGGTTACACGTGGCGCCGATGTAATGCTAAAAGAAAGAAAAAAGCTAATACTTGTGCTGCGTGATACGCCTTATAGTTTAATACATATTAAGAATATGGAAACGGTTACGCTGGCTGGTGGCATCATATGTCCCGCCTCTCCTTCATTTTATAGTAAACCACAAACGATAGAAGAAGCTGCGGCAACCGTTGTCGATCGGGTAATGGATTTATTAGAAATAAAAAATGAGAGTTTCCGATGGGGGAGATAGAGGTTAGCATGAAATACGAAATCAACGACTAACTTCTACGACCCGCTGTCAACTGCATTCTATATCTGTCGACGGTAAAATACTTATGACTTGTAATTTTACTAATTCGTAAACCTTCCACCTGCTGTAATCCAATCTGTAATCTTTTGTCTGTCTGCTACAGACAATGCGGCTTTTGGCGGTGGGGGCATTTGGGTTCCCGTACCCGCCTCGTCAACTGCTCTGGCTTTTATACGTGCACTTTGTGCGACTATATCACAATCAATTGAATAATTAATTCCGTTTTGGGCTGTTTGCGCATCATGACAACCAGAGATGGCGCAATTAGTTTGAACAATCGATTTAACTGCCAAAAATAAAGGCCCTGCCGTTCCCGAACAGGCGCCTGATGCAGAAGTACTAACCGTAAATTGTGCAGAGCCTGTACAACCATTACTATTTTTTGCAGAAACGGTATAGTTGCCTGCTGCAAGGTTATTAAAAGTTCCGGAAGATTGGAAAGCACCGTTATTTATATTGAATGTAAAACCAGAACCACCGGTAGCAGAAGCAGCTATACTTCCATTTGATTGACCGGTGGCTGCATTTGTTACCGTTCCGGTTACGTTGACAGTAACACCTATGCATGGGTCAGGTGGGGGAGTTGTACTTCCGCCATCTCCTTTGCTGCAAGAATTTATAGCAACTGGCAAAGCAGCGATGCTTAGAAACAAAAAAAAATATTTTGATTGTCGCATAATAAAAACTCTTTCAAATCTAATCGTTAATTATAAAAGGATGGTTGCTTAGTGCAGGATTTTAGAACGGCGTTGCATTGATTGTAAACAGAATACCGGCACTGTTTAGTTTAACTTTTCCGTATCCAAGTCCTTGTACCGGTGCTTTTACATAAGGCTCCGCCATTAAGGAGAATGTTTTATTGAGCCGATAGGAATAACCACCTGATAGGGTGATCACTGAAAAATAATGTTTGTTTTCATTTTTTAAACTCCAGTCACGGTAAACCATATTACCTGCCTGATTTTTATACAAAAAATGATAAGCTTCTTTTTTCATGAGATAGCTGGAGGCGCCCAATGCTGCAAACCAATGATGATGTTTTTTCTCTTTAAAGGAATAATATAAAGTGAGTGGAATTTCATACACTTTACAATCTGCATCTATTTTTTTTAAATCTACAGTAGCCCAGTAGCCTGTGGTAGGCTTATAATATTCCGGGCCTGAAGAATAAATTTTATCGGCTATATATAAACCGGATTTTATTAAAAACCGCTTACTGATCGCATATCCAACGCCGGCCCCATAGCTGATGGTAGCTTTCCCGGGATCATTTAACCCAATTCCACTGACATCAGTGCCTGCTGATGCACTAAAATTAAACCGAGAAAGAATGCTTTTTTTCTCTGGTTTCTTTTGCAAAACTATACCTGGTAAAATTGATTCGATGGGCTTATTTGCTTCCACTTGATTATCTAAAGAATCTTTCATTATTTGTTCTTGCGAGATAACAGGTGAGGTTATCAGGGTTTCGTTTTGATTTTGTAAACTCAGCTCAGTTTTATCCTGCATCTTATTATTATTATCAGGAAGCCATCTGTTTTTTACATTTTCTTTCTCATGCTCCTGTCTTTTATTTTCATCTTTATTAACTGCTATTGGATTTTGAACAGGTTGGTCGGAAACCAGGCTTGGTAAATTTCTTCTGTCAGTCTTTGACAAAACAGTTATATTTTTTTTATCTAACCGGTTTGAATGGGCTAAGTTCTTTACTGCTTTTGGATATTTTGAACTAAGGGTATTTTTACTGTCAATTTTTAATTTTTTTTCATCCGATATAATAGATTTTTCCTTTGTAGTTTTTAAATCCTGGTCAAATAATTTGCTGCTCCATTCCTTATTCAGTAAGAGCGTTCCACAGATAATAAAACAACATAGAAAAAAAATATAAAGCAATTTTTTCCGGCCATCTTTTTTTGAAGGCAGATGTTTGTTCAGCAAGGCCACCATCTTTACCCATGCCGATTCATCATATTCCGGAATATGACTTTCAGAGGCTTGTTTTATTTTATTATTTAATTTTTCAGACCACATTTTTTTTTAAATACATTTCATTTTCCCGAATTAATAATTTTTGTAATTGTTTTTTTGCCTTAAACAGGTTAGATTTTGATGTGCCGCTTGAGATGTTTAATTTATTTGCTATTTCATCGTGTGTGAATCCTTCTATTATAAATAAATTAAAAACTGTTCTGCATGCAGGGGATAATAATTTTATTGATGCAATAATTTCGTCGGTGGATATTTTATCAATAACATCTTCAAAATTACCAGATGAAAGATTTACTGTGCTGTCCTCCAGATCAATAACAAATCTGAATTTTTGATTTTTTCTGAAATTATCTATCGCCGTATTGATCATTATTTTTCTAAGCCAACCTGTAAAAGAATTAACCATATTATTATAGGCTGGTTTATAATTACCTATTTCTTTAAATATTTTTAAAAATCCATCATTTACTGTTTCAATTGCATCTTCATGATTATTTGTATACCTGTCACAGATAGACATGGCATAGCCATAGAAAGAGCTATAAATTTTTTTTTGGCTTTCTCTTTTATACAGAGCGCATTCTCTGATATGATACGTTAACTCCTCTGCCGACAGCAAGATTTAATTGTTTACGTGATAAAATCGGAATTAAAAAGCAAATGGTTGCTTTATCTAATTTACTAATTATTGATGGGGCCTTAAAAAGAAAAGGTGCATTCCACATTGTCGCTTTTGTGCATATGCATCGAAAAGGCTAATTAACGGTCAACGATCAGGTACTCCCCTTTGGGGGATGGGGGCTTAATTGTCAGCAAATTGCTTCCTTATCAAATTCAACGCACTGCCTGCTTTAAACCATTCGATTTGCTGTTTATTATATGTATGGTTTAATTTGATCTTATCATTTTTACCATTTGCATGATGTAGTACCATTGTTAATTGTTTTCCGGGAACGAAATCCGTCAGGCCGGTAATATCAATAAGATCATCTTCCTGTACTTTATCATAATCGGCTTTATCTACAAAGGTTAAACCCAGCATTCCTTGTTTTTTCAAATTAGTTTCATGAATACGGGCAAAACTTTTTACAACAATGGCCCGTACACCTAAATGGCGCGGCTCCATAGCTGCATGTTCGCGGGAAGAACCCTCGCCATAATTTTCATCACCAACTACTACTGTGCCTATGCCTGCGGCTTTATATTGTCGTTGTGTTGTCGGCACAGGCCCGTATTCGCCGGTCAAAGCATTTTTTACACTATCCGTCTGGCCATTAAAAAAATTGGCAGCGCCAATGAGCATGTTATTGGAAATATTATCTAAATGGCCGCGGTATTTTAACCAGGGCCCGGCCATGGAAATATGATCGGTTGTACACTTGCCCTTTACTTTTATCAACAACCGTAAATTCAACAGATCTATTCCTTCCCAAAAAGCAAATGGCTCTAATAATTGCAGCCGTTGCGAATCGCTTTTCACTATTACTTCTACTCCGCTACCATCTTCTGCCGGCGCCTGGTAACCTGCATCTTCAACTGAAAACCCGTTCGGTGGCAATTCAAAACCTGTGGGCTCATCCAGCATTACTAATTCACCGGCTTCATTCGGAAGTTTATCTTTTAACGGATTAAAAGACAGCTTTCCGGCAATGGCATAAGCCGTAACAATTTCAGGTGAAGCCACAAAAGCATGGGTTGAAGCAAGGCCATCATTGCGTTTGGCAAAATTCCTGTTGAAAGAGGTAACGATCGTATTCTTCCTGGAAGGATCATCAATATGCCTTGCCCATTGGCCAATACATGGCCCACAAGCATTTGCTAAAACCACTCCGCCTATTTCGTCGAATGTATTTAAATACCCATCTTTTTCTATAGTATATCGAACCAGTTCTGAGCCTGGCGTTACTGTAAATTCGCTTTTAGCTTTCAGGTTTTTTTTCTTAGCCTGTGCTGCTATAGACGCCGAGCGGCTAATGTCTTCGTAAGAAGAATTAGTGCAGGACCCAATTAATGCTACTTCTACCACGTCCGGCCATCCGTTAGCAGCAACTGCTTCCGCCATTTTAGAAATTGGTGTAGCTAAATCAGGAGTAAAAGGGCCGTTTACATGTGGCTCCAATTCGCTCAGGTTAATTTCAATTAACTGGTCATAATATTTTGAGGGATTTGCATACACTTGTGCATCTGGACGCAAATGCTCTTTTACATTGTTGGCAAGCATAGCAACTTCCTCTCTGCCTGTTGCGCTTAAATAAGAAGCCATTTTATCATCGTACGTAAAAACAGAACAGGTAGCTCCAATTTCTGCACCCATATTACAAATAGTTGCTTTACCTGTGCAACTTATGTTATCTGCACCTTCACCAAAATACTCTACAATGGCTCCAGTTCCGCCTTTTACGGTTAAAATACCGGCCACTTTTAAAATTATATCCTTAGCTGACGTCCACCCGCTCATTTTCCCAGAAAGCTTTACACCAATTAATTTTGGCATTTTTAGTTCCCAGGCCAGGCCAGCCATTACATCTACAGCATCAGCTCCACCAACACCAATAGCTAACATACCTAAACCACCTGCATTCGGCGTATGAGAATCAGTGCCTATCATCATCCCACCGGGGAAAGCATAATTTTCCAATACTACCTGGTGAATAATTCCGGCACCGGGCTTCCAAAAACCAATGCCATATTTATTTGATATAGAAGAAAGAAAATCGTAAACCTCTTTGTTAGTATCAATAGCATTACTTAAATCTTCTTTTGCACCAACTTTTGCCTGTATCAGGTGATCACAATGTACAGTTGATGGAACTGCTACCTGTTTACGGCCGCAGGTATCGAATTGTAAAAGAGCCATTTGTGCGGTAGCATCCTGCATTGCCACACGGTCAGGAGCAAAATTTACATAATCCTTTCCTTTTTCACAAATGCGATTAGCCTGCGTAAAAGTATGAGTATATAATATTTTTTCTGACAGTGTTAAAGGGCGGTTTAAAATTTTACGGGCAATAGCCACTTTGGTAGGTAATTCGCTGTAAAGCTTCTTTATTAAGTCCAAATTAAAAACCATTAGAATTTTTTTTAGGAATGCCAAACGATACATAGACTCGATCTATATAACTGTACCGTTTTAAAGTGCAGCAAAGTTATTGAAAAACGCTTTAAACAATCTCAAGAGATAGTAGCTTTGTAAAAGCGATAAAAAATTAAATTAACTCTATGAACAAGCTTAAGAATTATATAGAATGGCAGGCATTTGGCGTTTGCTCTGCTATTGGGGAAAAAATGGGAATTGCGACTTCCCGTATCCGCATGTGGTTCATTTATATTTCTTTTCTTACGTTAGGTTCTCCGGTAATCGTTTACATGATTATGGCTTTCTGGATGAATATGAAGCGGTATATTTTAGCGGCCCGTCGAAATCCTTTGCGATATTTATGAGACTTGCTCCTGTATTAGTATTGCATTATAATTTACTTCACTTTGAGCCTGCCATTTATGAAATAACTATATTAACTCTTTCAGTTTATCTACTACTTTATCTATTTCTTCTTTAGTGTTATACTTACTAAAGGAAAAACGGACCGTGACCCAATTCTCATTTTTATTTAAGGCCTGCATAACGTGTGAGCCTATGGAAGCTCCACTACTGCAAGCGCTTCCACCCGATGCACAGATATTATTAATGTCAAGATTCATTAATAGAAATTCGGCTTTTTCAGTTTTAGGAATGCCCACACTCAATATTGTATATAAAGAATTGGGGTTGCAATTAAAATTTAATCCCTCCAATTCTTTTTCCAACAACTCTTTCATGTATTGCTTCAGGCCTTTAATGTATGCGCTATCTTTTTCATAATTAAACATGGCTATTTCAAGTGCTTTCGCAAAACCTACAATACCATATACATTTTCTGTTCCTGCCCGCATATTTCTTTCCTGTCCGCCGCCAAAAATATAAGGTTTGATATTGATCTTATCGCTTACATATAAAATGCCGCTACCTTTTGGCCCATGAAATTTATGGCTGGCACCCGAAATAAAATGAATGTAAACTTTACTTAGGTCAAGTGGATAATGCCCCACGGTTTGAACACAATCAGAATGGAATATGGCATTATATTTTTTACACAAATCCCCTGTTCTTTGTAAGTCCAGCAAAATTCCTATTTCATTATTAGCATGCATTAAGCTTACTAATGTTTTTTCTTCTGACCCTTTTAATTGAAGTTCGAGGTTTACGTAATCTACTTCGCCTGTTGGTAATATGTTTACAAAGCTGGCGGTAACAAATTTTTCATTTGCATAGTGCTCCACTGTATGTAAAACCGCATGGTGTTCAATAGGTGAACTGATTATGTGTTTACACCCCAGATCACGTATGGCAGCGGCAATGGCAGTATTGTTGCTTTCTGTGCCGCCGGAAGTAAAAAATATTTCACCGGGTTTTACACCTAAATTTTTTGCAACCAGTTTACGGGCATTTTCTATTGCTAATCTTGTTTCTCTTCCGTAAGAATAAATGGATGAAGGATTACCAAAGTGATTGGATAAATAAGGAAGCATGGCGTCCATTACTTCCGGTGCTAATTGTGTGGTGGCAGCGTTATCTAAATATATGCGGTCCATTTCTGGCAAATAAATTTTTAAGTATGTCTGAACCTGGATTTGAGTAAATGCTTTTGAGATTTCATACCTATCAATCTCTGATATCTCTCCTTAGTCTATATTGAGGTAGAAGTATCGGGAGGACAAAAGGCAGTTTCCTATTAATCCTTGTAATCCATCAAAATCCTGGTTCAATAAAAAATTAAATAAATTCTTTTATATCCTGCATTAATTTCATGGCTATATTATTTGCTGTAGTTTCAAAATTACTTTCAGCATAAATACGGATAATGGGTTCGGTATTGGAAGTACGCAAATGCACCCAATCCGTATCAAACTCAATCTTTAAGCCGTCCTCAGTATTGATAGGATTATTTTTATACTTCCTTTTTATGTTTTCAAAAATGAAATTTATATCGAAATCTTTTTGCATTTCGATCTTATTTTTTGAAATAAAGTAATCGGGGTAATTACCTCTAAACGATTTTAATCCTTTATTGTGCTCTGCAAAATGGGAAAGGAAAAGTGCAATGCCTATTAACGCATCACGGCCATAATGAAAATCCGGAACAATAATCCCGCCATTACCTTCGCCTCCAATTACAGCGTTGTGTTCTTTCATTTTACTTACAACGTTCACTTCGCCTACAGCTGAAGGAAAATACTGCCCTCCATTTTTAATGGTTATTTCCTTTAGAGCTTTTGTTGAACTCAAATTACTTACAGTATTCCCTTTGCGCGTACTTAAAATATAATCGGCCACTGCAACAAGTGTATACTCTTCACCAAACATGGAACCATCTTCGCATACAAAACACAGCCTGTCTACATCCGGGTCAACTGCGATTCCAAAATCTGCGTTTTGTTTTACTACTTCATTGCTTAAACTTCTTAAATGCTGGGGTAATGGCTCCGGATTGTGAGCAAAACGCCCGTTTACTTCACCGTTTAAAACAATGACTTCTTCTATGCCTAACTGTTCTAATAATTGCGGAACAATAAGGGCACCAGTTGAATTTATACAATCAACCACTACTTTAAACCGGCGTTTTGCAATGGCTTTTTTATTGGTTAACGGATAATTTAAAACAAGCTCAATATGTTTATGCAAATAGCTATTATCAAAAGTTATTTTACCTAAATCTTCAACGTTCGCAAAAGTTAAGGAAGCTTCATTAGCTCTTTTTAAAACATCAGCTCCTGTGGCTGCATCAATAAATTCTCCATCGCTATTTAATAATTTTAATGCATTCCATTCTTTTGGATTATGACTTGCCGTAATAATGATGCCACCTGCTGCACCCTCCATTTTAGTAGCCAATTCTACAGAAGGTGTAGTAGATAAACCTAAATCTATTACATCAATACCTAAGCCCAGCAGGGTATTTGCTACAAGATTGCTAACCATTGATCCGCTTATGCGGCCATCACGGCCAATAACGATTTTGGGGGTAATTGTTTTATCTGTAATTGTTTCTGTAAGTATTATACCAAAAGCGGATGTAAATTTTACTATATCGATGGGTGAAAGGGAATCGCCTTCTTTGCCACCGATGGTACCACGGATACCTGATATACTTTTAATCAATGCCACTATTTAATTATTTAGGGTTGCAAAAATACAGTTTTAAGGTCAGGGTAATTCATAGCCCCAAAACTTAATACTCAAAGGTTACTTTTGCAAAAAAAGAATGGCTGAGTCTTGGTATAAAGATTGGTTCAATTCTCCCTATTACCATAAACTTTATTTTGATCGTGATGAAAAAGAAGCGGAAGGCTTTATTGAACAATTATTAGCTCATTTAACCCCTCCGGTTAATAGCCGCATGCTTGACGTAGCCTGCGGTAAAGGCAGGCATAGCAAATTTTTATCTTCGAAGGGATACGATGTAACTGGTATAGATATTTCAATTGACAGTATTAATTACGCTAAGCAGTTTGAGGATGATAGCCTTCATTTTTATGTTCATGATATGCGACTCCTTTTTTGGGTTAACTACTATGATTATGCTTTTAATTTTTTTACTTCTTTTGGTTATTTTTCTACCCGTCGTGAACATGATGATGCGGTGCGTACCATAGCTGGCTCTTTGAAAGAAAATGGGATTCTTTTGTTTGATTATTTAAATGTGCATTATGTAGAAGATCGTTTAAAGCACACAGAAATAAAAATGATTGATGAAACAAAGTACGAAATAAACCGCTGGCATGATGATTCGCATTTTTATAAAAAAATGGTAGTGACTGATCCACAATTGGAAAAGCAGATTGAATACACAGAGAAAGTTGCCAAGTTTAGTTTAGGCGATTTTACCGATATGCTTGCTTTTCAGAATATGCAGGTAACGGAGGTGTTTGGAGATTATCAATTGAAACCTTATGATGTACGCAAAACACCAAGAATGATTATTGTGGCGAGGAAGGTGAGGAGATAGTTGTAGGAAGTAAAAGTAAAAGGTGCTCCAAAGTGCGACAGAAAGTTTGATTAATTTTGTTTATGCCAGTTATCTCAATGTTTTATGGCTTAATAATAGCAATGTATTACTTGGATACACAACAGCATAAGCTTCCTCACATCCATGTAAAATATGGAGAGGCTGAAGCCGTGTACCAATTGCCAGATGGGTATTTATTAGAAGGAAGTTTGCCTTCTAATAAGAAGAAATTGGTTGAAGCCTGAATAGAAATTCACAAAGAAGATTTAATGGCGAACTGGCAATTGGCTGTAACAGGAAATAAAGTTTTTTCAATTGAACCTTTGAAATGATATGAATCCAAGAGTAAAGGAAGTAAAATATAAAAGCCCTTATAAACTGATGCTTACTTTTGCAAATGATGAGATAAAAGAGTTTGACTTGCAACCTTATCTTAATTATCCTGTGTATGAGACTTTGCAGGATGAAGGGTTATGCAGCAGAGCAAAAGTATGTTTGGGCACGGTTATATGGAATGACGAAACTGATTTCGACCCTGATTTGCTTTATCTTGAATCTACTTTGGTAAGAATGTAAATAGTTAATGCAGGTCATAGTTGACGCCGAAGATTGATCATTGATAACTGGTTGTCAGAAACTTTGGTTTTGATCTTACTTCATACTTGTACATTGGACTTCGATTCTCAATATTTTTCTTCAGTACACATTTGCACTACTTCTTTCATGTTTATTTAATGCTTCATCAATTGTTTACCGTAGGAAATGACTTCCTTTAAAAGCAGGACAGGAAAAATGAAAAAATTATCTTCATCATACTGTAAAGAGTGAAATTAATTGAATGCTCTAAACATCCATTATAAATAATTACAACCATGCATAATCTATTATATCAGATGTTACAAATAAAAATTCCTATCAAATCTAATTCACTTATTGAAGATGACTTTTTAAAATTTCAAAAAAATTAAAGGGTGTAATAATACCAGAAGATTTAAAAGAATATTTTAGACTTCTTCAGTATAGAGAAAGCGAATATAATAGCATCTTATATCGTTTTTTTTCATAAGGAGAATTTAAAAGTATAAGTGAAGGACTCCGTGATTTTAATGGCACTCCTGATTACAGTAATATCGTCAAATACCTTAGAAGGTTATAAAAATTGCTTTGTTTTTGGGGATTATATGTTTCATATATTTTCTTATGCGATACGTTTAAATAGCAGTGAGTCGGGAAAAAATGAAATATATATAATATGTGGAGATAAATACAAAGTAATCGCAAATTCTTTTTCTGATTTTGTTAGATTATATGTATCAGATTCAATCGAATTGCAATTTGCAGATTAATGCTTTAAGCCTGGTGCTCCCCTTTAGGGGATGGGGGCTTTCATACTTCCCTTCTTATTATTAAGCAGCATCCATTTAGCGGTTTCGTAAAAGGCTGTGGTTACTTCAGACATTTTATTTTTTATGGAGTCTTTTTGTGCAGTTGAATAATTTGAGGAAGAGAGTAAATGCAATTTTTCCTTAGTAAAATTCAAATTCCTGGT
>JALZIY010000236.1 GCA_030860085.1 Bacteroidota bacterium
CAACACATACTTTCCTATTCTTTCTTCGTTTATCACTCCGTCACGGTCTAAAAAAATTGTCCAGCTTTTGTCGATTGCCTGCAAATTAAGCTTCGGCTTTTTTAAATCAATCTGGGCTTGCTGGTAATCTGCAGGCACCCCGATATCGATAAAATAGCCATTTTGAATAGAACCAAAGAATTTTTTTTCAATACAATATTTTTCCATGTAATCTTTCTCGAAAGAAAATTTTAGAAGTAAAGGACGAGCCAAAAATTTTTCTTTATTCAAAAGATAAATGCCGGCGTTAATCAATCCTTCTTTATAAAATTGTTTCTCTTTAAAAGAGATAATCTGAGCCAATTCATTCATTTCAACCACACCGTAGCGATCAAAATTTTGCATCGTTTTTAATGCTAATGTGCATTCGGCATTATTTTGAAAATGCAATTGGGAAATTGATGCAAGGTTTATTTTAAACAATGTATCGCCATTAGCAACTAATACGTTGTGGCCTAGTATCTTTTTTATAGCGAATTGTATCGCTCCCCCCGTTCCCAATGGCTCGCTTTCAATAACCGATGAGTAGTTAAGTGTGGGATAAGCTGTTGCGAGGTATTGTAAAATCACATCTGCTTTGTACCCTAATGCAAAAACAAATTTATTGATGCCCTGCATGCGCAGGGCATCAATAACAAAAGATAAAAAAGGACGGTCCGCAACTAGCGCTATACACTTTGGCAAGTCAGGAACTGTTTCGCGGAGCCGCGTGCCTAATCCACCTGCTAATATGATTGCTTCAGCCACCTGTCCCCCGAAAAGGGAACTTAGATCAAGACTTTCATTAGTTTTTCGGGCATTCATTAGCAAACAAGCTTAGCTGCAATTATAAAAAAAGTATTATACAAATAACTTTTACAAACTTCCCATTTAGGGGATGGGGGCAGGGGCAAAATATTTTTCTTCCACCAATTGACAAATAATGTGTCCCAGCATAATATGGCTTTCCTGTATTCGTGGCGTATCTGTTGAAGGAACATTAACTAAAAAATCACTCAATTCTTTTATCTTTCCGCCACTTGCACCTGTAAAGCCGATCGTTACCATTTTTTTTAATCTTGCTGCTTCAAAAGCTTTTAAAATATTTGTTGAATTACCTGAAGTAGATAAGCCAATTAAAACATCACCATCATTCCCGATGCCGTCAATTAATCTTGCATAGACGGCATCGTAGCCATAATCATTAGCCACGGCTGTTAAATAAGAGCTATTACAATGCAGAGCCTCAGCTGGTAATGCTTTCCTATCCTTATAAAAGCGACCTGAAAATTCTGCGGCCAGGTGTTGTGCATCTGCCGCGCTACCACCGTTACCACAGAAATAAATACGATTTCCATTTTGTAAGGCGGTCACTATTTTATTCACTGCATCACATACAGCCTTTAGCAATTTCTCATCTTGCAATACCTGCTGCTTTACGTTTATAGAAGCCTCGATAATGGTTTTGATTTTTTTCATCTTGTAAAAATAGTTGGTAGTTGATAGCCTTTTGACCTATACTCACCCCGTCTCGTCTTCGACGAGCCACCCCTCTCTGCTTGGCAGAGAGGGGTCATGCAGCAAGGCTGCGTGGGGGTGAGTCAAAAAGTTGCGACATAATAGACTCAATATAACACCATCTTTTTTTCTTTTCTTAATCCATTCCTAATTACAATTAACCCTAATTCCATTCATAATTCAGCCCACTAACTCGTATTTACTACTTCGTATTTCCTGCCTCTTATTCCTTCTTACGCTGTCCATGTCTTCAACCCATGCTCAACAAACTGGTAATTTTTAACTTGCCCGCCAAAACGTTCAAGGCTTTTCACCACCTTGTATTTTGTATTAGCAGGGCAATAAAATATCATAAACCCTCCACCGCCAGCGCCAGAAATTTTGCCACCGGTAGCGCCTGCTTTCTTTGCTGTTTCATAAATCTCTTCCATCAAGGTATTTGAAATGCCTGTGGCCATCTTTCGCTTTTGCTGATAACCATAATCTAATATCTCACCAAATTCATTAAGACGCCCTTTTAGCAATGCCTCCTTCATCATTTGGGCCTGCTGCTTTAATTGATGCATGGCTTCAATGGATCCGACATTTTTATCCAATACATTTTGAGATTGCAGTTCAATAATTTTTGCTGACTCCCGGCTGGTAGATGTATAATAAAGCAAAAGATTATTTTCCAGTTCAAATAAATAATGTTGCTTTATCCTCAATGGATTTACAATCACTTTATCATCAGCATAAAACTCCATAAAATTAACGCCGCCAAAAGTTGCTGCATATTGATCCTGTTTACCACCTGCCAACTTTAAATGATTGCGTTCAATTTCATAAGCGTAATGGGCAATATCATATTCTCCCAATGGTAATCGCAACATTTCTGTAAAGGCGCCAAGAATTGCAACAACCAAAGTAGAAGAAGTGCCTAACCCAGAACCGGCGGGCGCATCTACAAAAGTAGAAAGCTTAAATCCATTTTTTATAGCACCATAATCTTTTTGCACAGCATTGTAAACACCTTTTAATAAATCCAGTTTTCCATTGATCGGCAATGCAACATTCAAATCAAATTCCTGATTTTCATCGCGATCATTTGCTTCCAGTAAAATTTTATTTTCATTTAACGGTTCTACGGCTGCCTGTGCATATAAAGAAATCGTTGCATTTAATATAGTGCCGCCATACAGATCGCTGTATGGACTTACATCTGTGCCGCCACCGGCTAAACCAATCCGCAACGGCGCTTTACTTCTATAGATCATGATTTAAAGAACACAGATTTTATGATTTGATGATTTGCGCTGATCTTAATCATCATAAGTATCAACGCTCCACTTTTTCGGCTAAATCATTTATTGCTCTTGTAAGATTACTCCAAGAGTATTTTTGTTTTTCGCTGCGAAGATGAGGAATAAAATAATCTTCGCCTAATTGATAGAACTGTAAAATAGCATCGGCTATTGATTTCGGTGTTGGCTCACAAACCAAACCAACTTTACCGTGTGGAACTAAAGAAGCAAGGCCCCCAACATCTGTTACCACCATTGGTTTTTCAAAATGATAGGCAAGGGGTGTAACGCCACTTTGCGTCGCATGGCGGTAGGGTTGTATTACTACGTCAGCTGCACACAAATAATATTTTACTTCTGTATCCGGTATAAAAGTATTTTTAAGGATTACGCTGTTTTCCAACCTATTTTCTTTAATGATTTGCAGATAAGGTTTTTCATCCTCATAAAATTCTCCGGCAATTAGTAATATAATATTCGCTTGCTTTATGCGTTCATCATTCATTGCCTGCAGCAAAAGCTCAAG